>JBGQLM010000035.1:0-30869 GCA_041500085.1 Geobacteraceae bacterium | reverse complement strand
TCTCCTTGGAGAACAGTCTTCGGCGGCTCATCACACCGTCCTTCTCCGGCTTGAGAAGTGCCTTCGGAATGAACTTGTCAAAGACCTCTCCGACTTGCTTAATAGACTTTTGCTGCAACAAAGCCAACTTGTCAGCAAGTTTTTGTGCCTCTGAACGAGGCTTGCGGCGCAGGGTCTGGAGATGAAAACCCGGAAACATCGGCGTTGAATTTTTCATGGTGCATTATGCCATTTTTAGCCAATATTTTCAGCTGTTTTGCTATGGAAAAATGCCTTAAACTAGCGCCATTCGGGTAACCCCTTGGTTTTCCAAGTGCAGATTACCATATGAAGTCGAAAGCCCCAAGCAGTTATCAGGGCATTTTCTTAATGATGATTAAGATTAAACGGTTTGCAAGAAGCAGGTTCAAGGTATAGCATAATCAGACAAACAATTTACTTTTTCATATCCTGCTCATTGCACAATGGTAGGGGTATCCGATGAAAAGAGTGTGTGCATGGTGCAACAGCCCCATGGGCTCAGTCAGTATCAGAAAAACCGCAGGTTCAGGCCTGGTAACCCACAGCATCTGCTGCGACTGCGCGGACAATCTTGAGTTCCAGCTGGGAGTACCTCTGCCGAGGTATCTGGACAGCCTCAAGACACCAATCATCGCCCTTAATGGTGACGGCAGGGTGATTGCCGTCAACTCTGAAGCCTTCAGGGTCTGTTCGGGAAAAGCCGGGGAGGAAATAGTTGCATGGCCCGACAGGATTTTTGAATGCGCCCATGCAAGGCTGCCTGAAGGGTGCGGAAACACGGTTCACTGCAGCGGATGCGCGATAAGATTTGCCACTACTGAATGTTACCGAACAGGCGAAAGTCTGCGAAACTTGCCGGCACACATCACCCACTGTGATTCAGACTCTCCTGACAAGGCCGAAATCCTGATCTCTGCCGACAGAGTAGATAAAATTGTCTTTTTAAGGATTGTCAAACTCTGAGAGCAGCTATTTCCCCGCTATCAGCAACTCCATCAGCCTGAACCCCTCCTCCACTACCAGCCCCGATGCCTTGGCAGAGTCCTCATCGTACCCGGCAACGCCCGGATTTTCCTGCTGCTCACCCTGATAAAGGATGAAAGGTACCGGATCGCTGGTATGGGTCATCCGTGCAAGCGGTGTGGGGTGGTCGGGGCTGCATAGAATCCTGAATTCACCGAATCGTTTAACACCTTCCATGACAACGCCAACAACTTCCGAATCAAAATCTTCGATTGCCTTCAGCTTGTGTTCGAGGTTACCGCCATGGGATGCCTCATCAGGCGCTTCAACATGGATATAGACGTAGTCTGACTTCTCAAGCGCCGCAAGTGCCGCCTCAGCCTTCCCCTTATAATTCGTATCGATATATCCTGTTGCACCTTCAACCTTGATGACATCAAGCCCGGCATATACCCCTATCCCTCTGACCAGATCCACTGCAGAGATTACCGCACCTGACAGCCCGAATTTCTTTGCATAGGTCTCCATTCTCGGAGCTTTCCCCTGCCCCCAGAGCCAGATCGAGTTTGCCGGGATCTTTCCCGCTTCAACTCTTTTCCGGTATTGCGGGTGGTTATGGAATACCAGCTGAGAGGAATTCATCAGATTTATAAGCTTGTCCGCACCTTCACCGCTTGGCAGGTAGTCCAGAATCGACTGGCCGGTTATGTCATGCGGAGGTGTTGCAATTATGTTGTCCAGGCCGTTTTTCCAGACGAGAAGGTGCCGGTAGCTGATGCCGGGATAAAACTGGAACTCTTCGTTGCCGAGCTCTTTCTGGAGGGCGGCCACCAGCTCTCTCCCCTCTTCGGTTGAGATATGGCCCGCGGAGTAGTCCTTCATCAGGAGCGTATTCGCCCGCGCCTCAAGATTTACCAGATTGATCCTGAAAGCAACGTCCTCCTTTTCGAGTGCAATCCCCATACTGGCCGCTTCCAGGGGGGAACGACCGGTGTAGCAGGTCCGCGGGTCGTAGCCGAAAATAGAGAGATTCGCGACATCGCTTCCGGGAGGCAGCCCGACAGGAACTGTCCTGGCAAGTCCGATCCTGCCACGTTTTGCCATAAAATCCATATTCGGAGTTTTTGCTGCCTGCAGAGGAGTCCTGCCTCCGAGCTGCTCCATCTTTTCATCCGACATCCCGTCGCCGAGAAGAACAATGTATTTCATCTATGAATCCCCTCCCAGTTTTCACCCTCTCGGGTGCAACTCCTTATGGAGCCTTTTCAGCCTGTCTCCCGAAATATGCGTATAAATCTGGGTTGTCGAGAGATCGGCATGCCCCAGCATCATCTGGACGCTCCGGAGATCGGCTCCGTTTTCAAGAAGATGCGTCGCAAAAGAGTGCCGTAGCGTATGGGGTGATATGCTCTTCATTATCCCTGCCTGAAGAGCCCTTTTTTTTATGATGTTCCAGAAAGACTGCCTCGACATCCTGTCGCCCAGCCGGGTCAGGAAGAGGAAGCGGTCCCCCTTTCGCTCATCCGTGCTGCTTTTCAAGGAGACAAGGTAGTCGGCAAGCGCTGTTTTGGCAGACTCACCCACCGGGACAAGCCGCTCCTTTTCACCTTTTCCCGAAGTCATAAGATAGCCGGCGACCAGGTTTATGTCCGACACCTTCAGCGCTACCAGCTCAGAGACCCGAAGGCCGGTTGCATACAGAATCTCCAGCATTGCCCGGTCGCGAAGATCGATCTGCGAGTTTCCGGAAGGCGCCAGAAGGAGAGCGTCGACCTCGATCTTTGACAGAACGTCCGGAAGTTTTCCCGGGACCCTCGGAGACTCGATAACTGAAGTAGGATTCGAATCAGAGTAGTTTTCAACCATCAGAAAACGATGGAACATCCTGACAGCTGAAAGCGCCCTGGCACGGCTTCGCGGCGAAAGGCCGGACTCTTTCAGCCTGCCTATGAAAGCTGCCACATCTGTGGGCTTGACCTGCCCCGGCTCCAGGCATCCCGCTTCCTCAAGGAAGGCGAGATAACCGCATATGTCGCGACTGTATGCTTCAAGGGTGTTTTTTGTCAACCCCTTCTCAACAAGGAGATACGCAAGGAAAAGGTCAAGGTAGTTGTTCATGAGTCTATAGCATTAAGAAGGCGGCTTCTGATCTCTTCGAGCTTTTCTTCGGATACTATCTTTTGCCCGAAGATATCCCTGACATAGAACACATCTGCAACCTGATCGACCTTGGTCGAGATCTTGGCAATCCCGATATAAAGGCCAAGTTCGCTCAACGTTGCGGTAATGCAGTAGAGAAGACCGACCTTGTCATGGGTGTAGATATCGATGACCGTATAATCGACCGAGACCTCATTGTCGATCTCGACCCTTGTGGGGAACCTTGGCTTCGGCTTGGAACTAAGGATATTGGAGGTTTTCCGCTTTTCGACAAGGGCCTGCACCTTGACCTTCCCTTCAAGCACAGCCTGCATATCCCCCCTGATCCGGCCCCACCTGCCTTCGTCTGTTATAACAAAGCCCTGGGGAGAGTTTACCTGAAGAATATCAAGCGCTTTGCCGTTTGCCCCGGTATGGATCTGCGCCCCGAGGATATTGACTCCGTTTGCAGCCATGACCCCGGTGATCTTCGAAAAGAGAGCGGGGAGATCGCGCGTGGCGATGGTGAATACGGAGTAACCGCGCTCCTTCTGATGATCGATCCGGATAACCAGAGGTTCATGGTCTACTTTCAGAAGTACCTTGACATGCTCGGCAATCTCTTCAGGAGTGTTTGACAGGGTATGCCTGGTCGTAAGCGCTCTCAGCTCCTCCTTCACCGACTGAACCGGAAGATCGTTCTCAAGGATCGCAATGACTTTTCTGCGCAAGGCCTTTACCCTGTCACTGCTGGCCTCAAGCCTGAAATCGCCTCGCTCCAGCACCTGGTAGGTCTTTTCAAAGAGTTCCTTGAACAGCATCTTCTTCCACTCTGTCCAGACATCGGGTCCGACCCCCTTCACATCCGCATACGTAAGGAGATAGAGCATCTTGAGGTTCTCGCTGCTCACCATCTGCCGGGCAAAATCTATGATCATCCTTTCATCGTGGAGGTCGCGCCTCTGGGCAATATGTGCGAAGATGAGATGCTGCCTGACAAGGAATTCCAGTCTCTCGCTATCCTCTTTTGAAAGCCCCATCCGCCTGGCGATCGTTCTGCATAAAAGAGCCCCTCTCTCGGCATGCCCCCCGCCGTCGCCCTTGCCGATATCATGCAGCAGCACTGCCAGGAGCAGGAGTTCTCTCTTCTGGACTTCTATTGCCAATGCTGTCAGGTCCGGCATGTCCGCAGCATGCTCCCCCTCCCAGAGCTTTACTATCGCCTCTACACAGAAAAGCGAGTGAACATCGACCGTAAAGACATGGTAAAGGTCGTGCTGGACCTTGCAATGTATCCGTTCGAACTCGGGTATGAAGTGGTTCAGAAACCCGATATGATGCATAAGTTTGAGCGTCTCCACAGTTCCCTTGTCAGACCTGAGAATATTGAAGAATGAGCTGTTTACCTCCCTGTTTCGCCTGAATTTGTCGTTTACCAGGTCGATCTTTCCCCTTACCAGGGACTTGGTGTCTACGGAAAGTCGAACCCCCTGTTTCTGCGCATACTCGAATATTTTCATCAGGATCACAGGGTTGTTATCGACGATCGATTCATCCGGCACGACCAGTTCTCCCCGGATAACGAAAATACCATCCCCGAGAGGGCGTCTGATAAAATATCCGAGTATCTTTCCGGGGCTGTCGTCGCGTTTTTTGCAGCGGGATATGAGCGATGCGGAAAGATGTTCGGTCCTGGTTGCATGGATATAGTAATCGCTCATGAACTCTTCAACGGCCAGCGACTTCCCCCGGTCCTTGAAACCGCAGAAAGCAGCGAGTGATATCTGCGCATCGAATGTTATCTGGTCGTTCTTTCTCCCGGTAAGGTAGTGAAGTTCGTTTCTGAGCTTCCAGAGATACGATTTTGCGGTTTCGAACGCTTCCAGCTCCGCTTCGGAAAGCACCCCCTTTATGATCAGTTCGCGCATCGAAGTAATCTTGTACTTGAGCTTGGCCACCCAGATCGCGGTCTGAATATCCCTGAGCCCGCCTTCACTCTCCTTTATGTTCGGTTCGAGAATGTAGACCGATGAACCGTACTTCCCTCGCCTGGCATCGATCTCCTCCAGCTTGTCGTTTATGAAGCCATCGCTCCCCCTCGACGCTATAAGGCTCTGGAATGCCTTCCAGAAATCCTTGTACAGCTGCTGGCTTCCGCCAAGAAAGCGGCTGTCGAGCATTGCCGTTCTGACCGTGGAGTCGGACTTCCCCATTTCGATACAGTCGCTGATAGTCCGGACCGAATAACCCACGTCCAGTTTCATGTCCCAGAGAAAGTACAGCAGCTTCTGGGAAATCTCCTCGACTTGCTGGGTTTTTTTCCCGTTGTGCAGGAACATGATATCGATATCGGAAAAAGGGTTCAGTTCGGCCCGGCCATAACCGCCGACCGCCACCAGGGTTATTTCGGGTATCGACCCCACCTGCGCGATGTCGCTGAGAATCGAATTGAAGAGTTTCAGTATCAGGGTATCGGACATCGAGGTGATCAGTGCGACGACTTCAGCCCCCCCTGCTCCGTTTTGGTGCTCCTGCTTTATCTTCTCCCGGTAATGCGCTAGAAAGCGGCGTGAACCGGCCAAATAGAGCGGACGCTTCTCTTCAAAAGAAGCTCTCCCGGAGTCACCGGCTGACTGCGTCTCATCCGGAAAATATCTGTCAATCGTGTATTCCATCAACTGTCCTTTTCCATATCAACCTTTTACTTCAGCGAAGCGATGTAGGAGATGATACCCTCAAGAATCCCCTCGGCAACCTGCTCGTGGAAAGCAGGGTCCTTGAGTCTGGCCTCCTCTTTCTCATTACTTATGAATGCGCTCTCTACAAGGATACTAGGCATCGTGGCGCCGACCAGGACATAGAATGGTCCCTGCTTTACTCCCAGGTTCTTCGTTGCCGGGTAGCTGCCGGACATCCGCTTGTAAAGCGCTTTCTGGACTTCTTCGGCGAGGTGCGCCGAGTCGTTCAGCTTGTAGTTCGCCATGAGATCGAACAGGACGGCCTGGAGCAGACTTACCTTTTCCAGAGAGGTCCCGTTCTCTCTTGCGGCAAGCTGGGCAGCTTTCTCGGTCTTGGCAAGGTTGAGGTAGTAGGTCTCCATGCCTGATGCGCTCCGGTTGAGTGAAGCATTGGCATGGATGGAGACGAAAAGGTCGGCTCCGACCTGATTGGCGATCGCTGTTCTCTCCTGCAGTTCGATGAAAACATCGGTCGATCTCGTCATGACCGCATCTATACCGAGTTCATCCTTCAGCTTCCTGGCCAGTATCAGCCCCATGGAGAGCACGACATCCTTTTCCTGAGTCCCGTTATGGCCTACTGCTCCGGGATCCTTGCCGCCATGACCGGGATCGACGACGATCCTTCTGATTTTTCCGGGTTTGAGCTTTTGCCTGGGCGGCGGCTTCAGGGCGGGCAACTCTTTCGAAGGTTCAG
Source organism: Geobacteraceae bacterium (assembly GCA_041500085.1). Classification (GTDB taxonomy): domain Bacteria; phylum Desulfobacterota; class Desulfuromonadia; order Geobacterales; family DSM-12255; genus VEOV01. The sequence continues at coordinate 24,311 of JBGQLM010000035.1, read as the reverse complement.
GCAGGACTGTTGATTGCGGCTTCACGGCAGGCACCGCAGGCGCCGTAGTCACAGCAGTCACCGGCGCGACACTTACCGGCGCAGCAGTCAAGGCAGGCGAAAGGCTGCTTATCTCCGCTCTTTTTTCCCCTTTCACGTCGACAATTATCCGGAACGGGTCGGAAAAGGTGAAGATCTTGTACTCCTTGATATTGTCGACATCCAGCACGACCCTTACGGTGTCAGCCTTGTACTGGGCGACCCGCACGCTCTTCAGGAATCCGTCCCCGATGGTGATGTCCTTGACCCCGGGCGCCAGTTTTGCTCCGTTTACATCGAAAAAAATTCTGCTGAGAATCCCGGATCCGGGTGTTTTGGCAATCTCATGCGTCTCATACGGGGCATCATGACTCAAGGTGACAGCAATTCTCGTATAGTCCGGGGTTGTCCAGTGACGGATATCCGTAAGCTGTGCAGTCGAAACCTGGGGTCTGTCGACAACAGCCGGAACTGTCTTTTTCACTTTTTTTACCGCTTTCACCGGGGGTTTGCTCTTTGCAGATTTTTTCTTTTTCTTTCCCACCGCAGATTTCTTAGCCTGAGAAGCCGAGCCCTTTTTCTTCTCTGTCTCCTCAGCGTTTGCGTTAAGTGTAAAAAGAATAATCAGGAGGGCAGTAAATATGAGTAAAATTCTTCGGGACATCAGATCATCCTTTTTATTTCATCCAGCAGGTTCAAAGCCTCCAAGGGTGTGATCGCGGAGACCTCCACCTCTTCAAGCCTTTTCTTCAGCCGAGCCGTACCATCATCGAACAGGGAGAGCTGCGGAGAAGGTTCGGACTGGTTCGAACGCCTCCCTTTGGAGATGCGGGGCACCCCCTCTTCGGAAAATTCTCCCTTTTCAAGATTTCTCAGTATCTCCTTTGAACGTTCGATAACCGAGACAGGCAACCCTGCAAGCCTTGCAACCTGGATGCCGTATGAGTGAGACGCTCCGCCGGGAACTATTTTTCTCAGGAAGATCACCTGATCGTTCCACTCCCGGACGGCAATATTGAAGTTCTTTACTCCGCTGCGGGTCACGGAAAGCTCGGTCATCTCGTGATAGTGTGTAGCAAAGAGGGTCTTCGCCTTATGCTCGATCGAGTCGTGGAGGAACTCGGCAACAGCCCAGGCAATGGAGATCCCGTCGAAGGTGGAGGTCCCCCGGCCGATCTCGTCGAGTATGACAAGGCTTTTAGAGGTGGCATTCCGGAGGATATTGGCAGTTTCGGTCATCTCCATCATGAAGGTCGACTGCCCCCTTGCGAGGTTGTCGGATGCCCCCACCCTCGTGAAAATCCGGTCCGTCACGCCGATGACGGCAGCTGCTGCAGGGACAAAGCTTCCCATCTGAGCCATCAGCGTAATCAGCGCGACCTGCCTCATGAAAGTGGATTTGCCGGCCATGTTCGGACCGGTAATGATAAGCAGCTGATTGCTGTCATTGTCAAGCTGGATGTCGTTCGGAACAAAACGTTCCCCAAGGGTGAGCGATTCGATCACCGGATGACGACCATCTGTAATGGAGATAGAATCTCCGTTGTTAACCTCGGGGCGGCAGTATCCGCCAAGAATGGCGATTTTTGCAAACGACAGGATCACGTCGATTACTGCGATATTGTCAGCAGTAGCGGCAATCCGTCCCCCTTCCGCAGCCACAAGATTCCGCACCTCCTGGAAAAGTGAGTACTCCAGCTCGGAGATCCGGTCCTCTGCTCCGAGCACCTTCTCTTCATACTCTTTCAGTTCGGGGGTAATGAATCTTTCCGCGTTTGCCAGGGTCTGCCTGCGGATATAATCGTCAGGGATATCGGAGAGGTTGGATTTTGTCACTTCGATGTAGTAACCGAAAACCTTGTTGTATCTTATTTTCAGCGAGCTGATGCCGGTGCGCTGCTTCTCTTGTGCTTCAAGCCTGGCGATGAAACCTTTTCCCTCACGGCTGATGCTGCGCAGATCGTCCAGCTCACTGTTGTACCCGTCGGCGATCACCCCGCCATCCCTCAGAAGGTAAGGCGGGTTCTCTGCGATAGCACTTCTTATCAGTCCGGAAACATCTTCGAGAAGATCAACCCCGGAAAGAGAGCGCTGCAAAAGAGTCGAGTTGCATCCTTTTGCTGCACGCTTAACGGCCGGGAGCCTCTCCAGCGAGCCCCCGAGTGCGACCATATCCTTTGCGGATGCCGAGGCAAGGCTGATCCTGCCATTGAGCCTCTCAAGGTCGGAGATCCCCCCGATCGCCGCAGAGAGCTCGTCACGCAGAGCATGCCCGGTGAAAAGCTCTTCAACGGCATCGAGTCTCCAACGAATCTCATCAACCGAGACAAGCGGATAATTGATCCACTCCTTCAGCTTTCTGGCTCCCATCGGCGTGACCGTATGATCCATCAACCCGATAAGGGAGCCTTTCCGCCTGCCTTCAGCCATTGTTCTGGTAAGTTCGAGATTTCGCCGGGTAGTGTCATCGAGAAGCAGGAATTCCCTGCTCGAGTAAGTCGCAAGCTCCCGGAGATGGAAGGCCCCACCCTTCTGCGTCTCCTTCAGATAGTGCAGTATCAGGGAAGCGGCAGAAGCGGCCCCCTTCATCCCCTGGCAGATTGTTTCAGGATGCACGCCGAACTGTTCATCGAAGAGTCGGGCAGAGTACTCTGCGTCCTCTACCCACCCGTCAATGAAGGTGACCAGGGGAGAAATGTCAAGCAGGACTCTTTTATGGATCGCCGAATCGCGAAGCCTCTGGGGGAGAAGAAGTTCCCGAGGTGAGGCGCAGGCGACTTCGGCAAGCAGTGCCTCCTCCGACTCGAACTCGGTTGCCCTGAAGTGTCCTGTTGACAAATCCACTGTAGCGAGACCTATGAGAGTGGGGGCAAGGGGGATGATCGACACAAGAAAGTTGTTCTCTTTGGGAGAGAGCGAGTCAGCCTCTGTCACAAGTCCGGGGGTGATTACCTTGACCACTTCACGGCGGACTATACCTTTGACGCTTTTCGGGTCTTCGACCTGCTCGCAGATTGCGACTTTCTCGCCTGCTTCGATAAGTTTTGCAATGTATGGGGTCGCGGAGTGATACGGTATGCCACAGAGAGGGATGTCTCCACCTTCCGAGCTCTTGTTTCTGGAAGTAAGGGTAATATCCAGAATACGAGAGGCCTTTACGGCATCATCAAGGAACATCTCATAGAAATCGCCAAGACGGAAAAACAGGATCGCATCCTGGTACGATGACTTGATCTCCAGATACTGCCGCATCATGGGAGTGAGTTCAGAGGGTAATGTCGCTTTTTCCATATATTTCATCTCAATCAGTGACGGTGAAAACCGTTTCTCACTGCAACGCCTCTGCTTTTGCGCCTTTTGTGATATTTCGTATGCGGCACAGATTACCCGACCTAAATAATTGCAGCTGCATAAACGGCGATTAGCCCCGGCTGTTTCCGTTCGACACGGCTCTCACCGCCACGGATTTAAGTAATCCAGATTAGCTGATAAACATGGCATCGCCGTAACTGTAGAACCTGAACCCTCCCTCCACAGCCCTTCGGTAGGCGTCGAGGGTCCTTTCCCTGCCGGCAAATGCAGATACGAGCATGAGGAGTGTCGATTCCGGGAGATGGAAATTCGTGATCAGGGCATCTACCACCTTGAACTCGTATCCTGGATAGATGAAGATGTCGGCCTCACCCTCCCCTGCTCCGGGGATATCCCCGACAGCAGCGTACTCCAGAGTACGGGCAACTGTCGTACCGACTGCGATGACCCTTCCGCCGGCAACCCTGCACCTCTCAACCGCTGAAATTGTCTCTGCCGGTATGCTGTAGCGCTCGCTGTGCATCCTGTGCTCACGAAGCTCTTCCGTCCTGACAGGCATGAACGTCCCGAGCCCGACATGGAGAGTTATGGTTGCAATCTCGACACCTTTGGACTTTATTCTGTCCAAGAGGGATTGTGTGAAGTGAAGCCCGGCAGTGGGCGCTGCAACCGCCCCCCGCTCTTTCGCAAAGACGGTCTGGTAACGGTCACGGTCTTTTTCATGAGGCTCCCTTTTTATGTAGAGGGGGAGAGGAACGGCACCGTTACGGTCAAGCCATGTAAAGAAATCATCCGTGCCCGAAAAAGAGATGACCCGTGTTTCCTCCGATCCTGTTGAAACGACTGTGGCAATGACCTCTTCAGGGAGAGTTATGACTGCACCGGGGAGAAAAGGTTTTGATGAACGGAGCAGCGCCTCCCAGCGCTCACCCTCACCTGCCAGACGACGGACCAGGAATATTTCGACCTTTCCCCCGGTAGTTTTGTGACCGTGCAGCCTTGCCGGAATCACCTTCGTGTCGTTCAGAATCAGGAGATCGCTAGGCCGGAGCAGCTCAGGGAGGGAAGAGATGGTGGTCTCCGCAATGATCCCGCTGCTCCTGTCGATAGTCATCAGCCTGGCCGACTCTCTCGCTGCCGGAGGTTCGGTAGCTATCAGTTCCGGAGGGAGGATGAAATGGAAGTCGTCACGTCGCATCGCGGTCATTAGTTCTGTTTCAGCTTTTCGATCCTTACACCAGGATAATAATAGGAAAGGATCTCACGGTAGTTGAATCCGTCACCGGCCCGCTGCTTGGAACCCCACTGGCACAGCCCGACTCCGTGCCCATTGCCGAGGCCGGTAAAGAGTGCGCTTTCGCCGCTGACCCTGACAGAAAAGTTGGTGCTCTTGATGACGGAATAGCCGACAGCCTTTCTGAAATTCACCGCAGAGATTACAAATTCACCTTTTGGAAGGGAAAGAATGACATTCTGCAGACGACCGCTTCTGTTAACTTTGCCGGCTCTTATACTGTTTAGTCCTGAAACCTGATATCCGGAAGCCTTGAGTTGGGATTCAATTTTTTTCAACGACAGGGCCTGTTCCCATTTTGATGATGGTGCAGTCAGGCAGTATTTGCAATCGACTCCCTGCAGGTAAGGAAGATCAGCGCCCCAAACGTTCTGGGCAGCTTCCGTGTGCCCTCCACAGTTGGAGTGATAGAACGCCTGAATCACTCCTCCGGAGAAGACAAGGACCTCTCCCGCCGTTTCCTGCACAGCCCTGGCAGCCCGGTTGTCTTCGATCTCCACCCCCTCATAGACCTGGTCCATTACGCTCGATTCCAGATGATAGAGAGAGCCCCTCCTTGCATCCTTCTGAAATATCGCGTAGGAGCGGGCAATGACCGCCTGAGCTTTTACCGCCTCAACAGGCCACAGCGATGATATTTCGCAGTTGATCAGACCAACCAGATACTCTTCAATCGGGATCTCATTGACAACAAGTATCCCTTTTTCGGCAGGATAGAAATCGACAAGACCTCTGTAGCTCTTGCCGTTTATCCTGATAACGGATGGTGCCGAGATGGTAAGTCGCCTGAACGGCTTACCGGCAGCGATGAGAGTGTTATCAGAGCCCCTGCGAAGAGAGCAGGGAGGGGAGAGCATTACCGGGTTCCCCTTCTCATCGGCGGCAAGAAACCCGTCCCCGTCGAGCTTCAGCTCTTCTGCTCCCTTTGATATGGCTATGCGGACGCTCTCCGACCTGACACCTGCCGAAGAGGTGACAACGACAGCAACGCTAAAAAGGAGAAGTATACATAAGCGAAACAAAGCCAATAGATTTCCTTCCTTAAATTTGTAATAAAAATCACAAAAGGCTCACCCCGTCAACAGATAATCAGCCTGCTTATCACGGCAGTCGATCCCGGGACGATCAATTTCCGGATATTTTTTCGATTGGCAAATGAATTGCTATTCTAATGATATCGAAATCAATGGCCACACAGAATTGAAGAAAAACATAAAAAGCTTTAATTACCTTAAGTGATTGGCTGATTAAGCCATCTAACCGTAAACCCTTGGCAGTCATGAAGCAAAGAAAATTTTACATGCGCTGAACCGGTTGAATTGTATTTGAATTAATTTATTAATTAGTTTGCCTTAACCGTTATATAGCTTGAAAAGACTGCGAAATAAAGGCTTGAAATTTGTCTAGAGGTTCGAGAGCATTAATGACCATGAACTCCCTGAAGATAAAAATACTTGGCACTGTCTGTGGACTGATAATAATTTTCTTATCGGTTGCTACGTATATGAACTTCAGGCATCAGAAACAGCTTGTCCACAAGATAACCGACGGTAACATCCAGCTCCTTAACGAAACAATTAAAAGCAGCATCTCAGAGGCAATGCGGACCGGAAGATCCGAAGAAGTAAGATCAATACTCTCACGCCTCAACAATTCAGGACATATCACCTCAATCAGAATCCTTGACCCGGAAGGGGTCATCCTCAACTCTGCGAATCCTGTCGAAATTGGAACATCCGTCCCCAAACAGGACATGTCTGTCCTGAAGCGTGAAGATTCAACAATAATCGACAATCTCCGGACGTTCACCTCAATCTCGCTCATAAGGAACGCTCCGGCATGCCACGGCTGCCACAGTCCCACCACAGAGATACTCGGGATACTTCAGGTAAACACATCCATCGAATACATGAGAGGTATCATGGAATCGATGAGGAACAATGAGATCGGCTCCACCATTGCCATCATCCTGATGATCATCCTCACCATGTCCGTCTTTCTCTTCCTCTATGTTGACAAACCGATAAAACGCCTGATTTCATCCATGCAGAGGGTCGAAAACGGGGATTTCGAAACCAGCCTGGTTATAGACAGCAGCACAGAGATGAATCTCCTGAGCAATCACTTCAACCATATGGTCAAACAGCTGAATGCCGTTATGGATACGGCAATCACCCATGAACGAGATCTTGCCATAGCCCAGGGAAAACTTTCCCACCACCGCGAAGTCCATCAGCTGAATCAAAAACTTGAAGCCCAGATAAATGAAATAGAGTCTTTGAATATAACCCTCGAAGAGCGGATCGAAGAGATAGAGGAGGCTAACTACAAAATTGCCGATCTGGCAGGAGAGCTTGAGGACAAGAACTACAACCTGGAAAAGGTTGTTGCCCGCTTGTCAACTCTCTACAAGGTTGGCCTCGCCATCAACTCGAACATGGAAAATGAAAACATTTTCCGGCTTATTGTTGACAACACGATAGAGACTCTTCATGCGGACATCGGATACATAATAATACACGACAAGCAGAGGGATGCACTTCGTGTCGACACCCTTGTCGGACATGATGCTTACAACGTTGGCGAGGATGTTTACATCCCGATCAAGGACACCAGTGTGTCCGGATGGGTGATTAACAACGCCAAACCGCTTCTTATCTCTGATATCAATGACACTCCGCAGTTCGATCGTTTCAGCGCTCTCGGATACGAAAGAAAGACTCTTATCTGCGCCCCTCTGGTAGTCAGGGATGAAGTTATAGGAACAATCACCGTTGTAAACAAGAATGACGGATCAACATATACAAACGAGGAGCTTGGACTCCTCACGACAATTGCCGCACAGGCAAGCATTGCCATCAAGAATGCGATGCTCTATGAAGAGCAGCAGAAAACTTACCTGAATACAATTCACGCACTTGTCTCAGCGATCGAAGCAAGCGACAGCTATACTAGAGGCCATTCGGAACGCGTGACCAGGTACAGTATCGCCATAGCGAAAAAACTCGGACTTCCCCAGGATCGCCTTAAAATAATGGAGAGAGCTGCGGTACTGCACGACATCGGCAAGATCGGCATCAACCTGGCGCTCCTCCATAAAATCGGGAAACTCACCCCTGAAGATGTCTGCGATCTGCAGCAGCACCCCGAAATCGGCATCAAGATCCTTGAACCGATCGAATTCCTGAGTGACGTAAGGCTCTGTATCCTCCAGCATCACGAGCGTTTCGACGGCAAAGGATATCCAAACAGGGTATCAGGGGACGATCTGCTTCTCGAATCAAGAATACTTGCAATTGCGGACTCATTTGACGCGATGACTTCCGACCGGCCCTACCGGAAAGCCCTCTCTCTGGATGTAGCCATGAAAGAGTTGACTGACCATGCCGGAGCCCAGTTCGACCCTGCCATCGTCCCTGTCTTTGTAGAACTTCTGGAACAGGGTGCCTTCCCATTCTTCACGGCAATCTCCGCCAAATCAGACCAGACTGTTTCTGTTGCCGCCTAACTGCCCGCGCTTAACCGGATTCCTCAACTCTCTCATTTGCCTAACCCGCTGTTTGATGTTATAACTCTCCTCAATGATCCCCGCACCGATGCAGACAATAAGTTCCGAAAAGCTTCTTGAGGTAAGGAATCTCTCCGTGGAGTTCCCAATAGCTGACGGCGGCAGAATAAGGGCGGTCAACTCTCTTTCATTTGACATATGTAAAATGGAGACAGTAGCCCTTGTTGGCGAGTCCGGCTGCGGCAAGAGCGTGACGGCTTTCTCCATAATGCGGTTGCTGCAGAAGCCGGGAGAAATCACCGGCGGGGAAATCCTTTTTGAAGGGAAAAACCTGCTCGACCTTGATGAAGAGAGCATGCGAAAACTGCGCGGCTCTGCCATCTCCATGATCTTTCAGGAGCCGATGACTTCGCTCAACCCCGTACTTAAGACCGGCTTCCAGATAACAGAAGCGCTCAGGAGCCATAAAGACATCCCTAAACATGCAGCTGAAGAAGAAGCTGTAAAACTCCTTTCACTGGTCGGTATACCTTCGGCAACTGAGCGTTACCACTCTTACCCTCATCAGCTCTCCGGCGGCATGAAACAGCGCGCGATGATTGCGATGGCCCTTGCCTGCTCTCCCCGCCTTCTTATCGCTGATGAGCCGACAACTGCTCTTGATGTAACCATACAGGCCCAGATTCTGGAACTGATCGACAGGTTAAAGCGGGAGATCGGGATGAGCCTGCTGCTGATAACCCACAATCTCGGGATTGTTGCCGAACGTGCGGACAGGACCGTAATCATGTATTCAGGCTACGCAGTGGAATCAGCAAGGACAAGGTTGATCATGGAAAATCCCCTGCACCCTTATACCAGGGGGCTACTTGCATCCCTGCCGCAGCGCAGCAAACCGGGAGAAATGATTCCCACCCTCAGCGGAACAATCCAGCCGGGCACCGGGCATGCCGGATGCCCCTTTGCGGACAGGTGCCCCTGCAAATTGGAGAACTGCTCGACGGCTTCTCCCCCAATGAGGGAGATTGAACCGGGACATCATGTCGCATGCTGGAAGGCGATTTCCTGATGAACATTCTCGAGGCAAGGGGTCTGAGCAAGCAGTTTCACCTGTCTGCTTCTCCATTTGCAGCCGCCAAGACCATTACAGCAGTCGACTGCGTCTCCCTCACTCTCAGGGAGGGAGAGACCCTCGGCCTTGCAGGTGAATCGGGTTGCGGAAAATCGACTGTCGCACGATTGATGATGGGACTGCTGCAACCTTCCGCTGGTGAACTTTTTTTCAACGGGAAAAACCTGTCCGGGATTACCGGAAAAACCGAGACGGACTTCAGGAAGGCTGTCCAGATGGTTTTTCAGGACCCCTATTCATCCCTGAACCCCCGGATGAGAATAGGAGAGATAATCGCTGAACCGATGATCATTCACCACCTTGCCCCAAAAAAGGAAATCAGGGAGATCGTGCTCGACCTCATGCACAGGGTAGGACTCCCTGCAGGACAGTACGACAGATACCCGCATGAATTCTCCGGCGGGCAGAGACAGAGGATCGGTATAGCCAGGGCACTTGCCGTAAAACCACGGGTAATAATTGCCGATGAACCTCTCTCTGCGCTTGACATATCAATACAGGCCCAGATAATCAACCTTTTCATCGACCTTCAAAAGAGCTACGGATTGTCGTACCTCATCATCTCTCATGATCTTGCCGTCATCCGTCACCTCAGCACCAGAGTAGCGATCATGTACCTCGGACGCATCGTGGAGCAGGGAAGCTCCGATGACCTTTTCACCTGCCCTCTTCATCCCTATACGAGGGCTCTGCTCGCTGCAATACCGGACCTTGCCAACTCGACAGTGAGAGCAGCTGCAGCAATTCAGGGCGACCTCCCCTCTCCGGTTTCTCCTCCTTCCGGCTGCCATTTCCACCCGCGCTGCCCGTACCGCAAAGAGATATGCTCTGAAAAGTCGCCCCCTCTTGAAGAAAAAAAGGAAGGACATCTGGCATCCTGTCACTTCAGCAAAGAACTCTTTCTGAGCTGACCTGGTAAAACTGTTGACAAATAAGGGTGGCAGGTAAATAATTTTCATTACTAATTGAACTCAGCGGAGCAGCTAAATGAAAATAGATTGTGACTTCCTTGTCCTGGGAAGTGGTATAGCAGGGCTCTCGTTTGCCTTGAAAGCGGCATCACACGGGACCGTTGCGGTGGTATCGAAGCGTGAAATAACCGAGTCAGCGACAAACTATGCTCAAGGGGGAATCGCGGCGGTCTTTTCAAAAGAGGACACCTTTGACGCACATGTCGAGGACACCCTTGTTGCCGGCGCAGGTATCTGCCATGAGGATGTCGTACGATTGGTGGTAGAGGAAGGCCCGCCGACGATCCAGAGTCTTATTGATTGGGGAGTGAAATTCACAACAAGCGGCGAAACCTACGACCTGACCCGCGAGGGGGGGCATAGCCAGCGAAGAATCCTTCACGCCGACGATGTGACCGGCCGCGAAATCGAACGGGCGCTTGTGGCTGCAGCCAGAAACCACCCGAAGATCACGATCTATGAAAACCATATCGCCATCGACCTGATTACGGAAGCAAAGATTACCCGTAAAAGGATGAAGCAAAACCGCTGCCTCGGAGCCTACGTTCTTGCCATTGAAAATGAGCGGGTCATGACGTTCACCGCCCGGTTCACGCTGCTGGCAACAGGCGGAGCAGGCAAAGTGTATCTCTACACCTGCAACCCCGATGTATCGACCGGCGACGGAGTGGCAATGGCTTACCGGGCAGGTGCAGACATAGCGAACATGGAGTTCATGCAGTTCCATCCCACCACGCTTTATCATCCTCACGCCAAGTCGTTCCTTATTTCTGAGGCAGTCAGGGGTGAGGGTGCGATCCTGCGCCGTCGTGACGGGACTGCTTTTATGGAGAAATATCACCCGCTCAAAGATCTGGCCCCTCGAGACATTGTGGCCCGGGCCATCGACAGCGAAATGAAAACCTACGGCGACGACTGCGTCTTCCTCGACATGACACACAGGGAGCCGGACTATATCAGAAGCCGTTTCCCGAACATTTACCAGACCTGTCTCGAATACGGACTCGACATGACGACCACTCCGCTTCCTGTCGTCCCTGCAGCCCACTACCTCTGCGGAGGCGTTGCGGTCGACAGCAATGCCGAGACAAACATCAAGCATCTCTATGCAATCGGTGAAGTCGCATTTACAGGGCTTCACGGGGCAAACCGTCTCGCCAGCAACTCGCTTCTGGAGGCTGCCGTGTATGCCGGTCGTGCCTACAAGAATATCATCAAAGAACTGGAAACAGGACGACTCGCAATGCCTGTGGTCCCCGAATGGGACTCCGGAACAGCCACAAACAGCGACGAGATGGTCATAGTATCGCAGAACTGGGATGAAATCCGCCGCTGCATGTCCAACTATGTCGGCATTGTCCGCTCCGTCAAGAGACTGAAGCGCGCGCTGCGGAGAATACGGCTTATCCAGGAAGAGATCGAAGACTATTACTGGGATTTCATAATAACTTCGGATCTCATAGAGCTCAGAAATATCGCGACCGTGGCAGAACTCATTGTACGATGCGCCATGCAGCGTCAAGAGTCGCGCGGACTTCACTACAACATCGACTATCCTGAAAAGGATGATATCCATTGGAAGAAAGACACTTATGTCAGAAAAAGTTTCTGAAAATATCAGCAGCTACCGGGAAGAGATCGACAGGCTCGACAGTGAGCTCCTGAGCATATTCAACCGGAGGGCAAATCTTGCCCTTAAAATCGGTCGAATAAAGAAAACCATGGACCTCCCTGTCTATGACCCTTCAAGAGAGAAGCGGATATTTGAGCGGATGAAAGGGGACAATACCGGGCCTCTGGATGACGGCGCCGTAGTCAGGCTTTTCGAGAGGGTAATCGATGAATCAAGGCGACTTGAAAGGATAATGACCCATCCTGAAGGTTGTGAAGGGAAAGGAGCAGAGTAGATGCTTATTATCATGAAGAGATCGGCTGAAGAAAATGAACTGGTCCACGTAAAGGAGTTCCTTATCGACAGGGACTTTGACATCCACCAGTCAACCGGTGCCAACAGGACCATCATCGGTGTCATAGGAGATACCGAAAAACTCGACACTGCCGAGGTTGCCGGAATGCCGGGGGTTCTTCAGGTTATCAGGATTGCAAAAGAAGAGTAGTAGAGCGCAGACATCAGCAGAAAAACAAAGACCTGATCGGGAAATCCTGACCAGGTCTTTTTAACTGCGTTTTACGGCTTTGAGGCCTCATCAATCAGGTAGTTCATCAATTCAACCACCTTTTTGACATCTTCCCTTGTCATGTTGGATTTCGGCTTGCGAAGCATCTTGATGCCATAAGCCTTGGTAGCCTGCTTGTCGAAAGGTTGGCCGGTTACCGGTGCGATGCCGGTCTGGATCGCGATAACAGTCCTCTCCTGAGTGTGGCACTGAATGCACTTCACCTTCATGATCTCGAATGCTGCCTTCATGTCCGGCGGGATCTGCGAGGGGTCAAAGTTCATCTTGTCCCCCTTCCCGATAGCTCTTATCTTTGCATGAGCCGGGGTCGAAGCGGTCGCAAACAGCGCAACAATAATCAGCGAAACAATAATTCTCATCTTCCATCTCCTTTAGTAGTTAGAAAGCCGCTCTTATCCCGAGGAGAAGCATACTGCTGTCCTTGGGACTGGAATCTGCCGTAGTGTACTGATACTCAAGGGTAACCTTGGTATTCTGGATCGGAGCATAGACCAATGCAGGGATATACCTCTGGATGATCTGTCCGTCCCAGGTCTCATGATGCTCATAGCGGAAAAACCCGAGAAGCTCAGTCGTGAACATGAGATCCCCTTGGGCCGAATAGATATCTGTAGTTCTCTGGATATGGGATGAGAAGTCAGGATTGTTGTCCTGCCCCTTTGCCCATGCGAGCCTGAGTCTGGCGCTCTTTATGACGAGATCCAGATCAACTCCCGTCCGGTAAAAGTTGTTACGCTGGGTCGAGGATAGACTTGTTGAGTTTCGGCCCGAATATCCATACCCTCCTATAACAAGGTACATATAGTCAAAAATGCTTTCATTGTCCAGGTCCATGTCCGGCTCTTTCGCCCGGAAATCAGAGCCTCCGATCTTCACCGAGAGATGAGCATACCCTTCGTTTGTTTCCTGGCCGTTTCTGTCCACTCCACCGGCAGCAAAAAAAAGGCGGTTGAAGAGAATGCCGTTTGCCTCCAAGGCATCCTCGGTAGAATCTGAAGAGAAAGTCGACCTGTCGACACGATAACTGGTCGTAGGGAAATCGGAAATGCCGGTCTTGTTGCTTTTCTTCCAGAGAGAGAGCTGCGGCCGGAAACGCCCGGCCTTGAGGTTTATCGGGGTTCCCAGTGCATTTCTCCAGACCAGGTAGAACTCTTCGATATCGTTGGCGTTCGGAGGGGAGCTGTTTATCGGCGTATTGCTGACTGAAGGGTCAAAGGCACCTTCAGCATAAAGATTGTACTTCAGGAAGAATCCGATCTTGTCCTTTATCACCCCGCCACTTAAAAGCGAAACAGCCCTGGTAGACAGATCGACCTTGTCGTACGGAAGAGCGTCGTTGTATGAGGCATTAAGGGTTCCCGAGATGGAGATCGGAACCGTCTGCGGCAGGCCGGCGAGCCACAAAGGCTCACTTTTGCCCGGCGAGGCAACTGCCTGCGGTTCGCCATTCACCGGTTTCGGCTGCACCGCAGCAATCTCTTTTAATTTACTGAGCAGTTCAGGGTCGCCTTCACCCTTTATGGCAACAGCTTTCTCCGGCTTCGCCGTCTCGTCGCCCTTCTTCTGCTTGTTCCAGACGAAACCGTTCTTCAGGAAGGCATCGCCATACTCGTTCAGCTCCGGAAAGATGGTGTGGCATGTTGCGCACTCCGTATTGTGCTCGCGGCTGAAAGCGGGAATCGCCAAGGCGCTTCCGGCGGTAATGGCCTGGATTGCCAGGACAAACAGCAACAGAGCAAAATATCTAAAGTAGTTATACATAAAATCCCCTCCTGAGACATAGCTTACAAACTCTTCCGATCAGAATCCACCGGGACGCCCACCGCCAGGTCCACCCATGAGGTAGTTTATGGCAGCGCTTTTCTCCGTAGAACTCAAGCGATCATTTGAGCCCAGGAAGATTGAAGTGTTACTGGTCAGATTGATCGCACTCTCGACGCTGTTGTCCATGACGCAGTTGTCCAGCCAGTCCAGAGAATCGTAGATCAGGCGTTTCACATACAGATCATTATGAACATATGCCGCCGGTTCGTTGTTGATGTAATTCTGGTTCAGACTTGCACCCATGTTCCGCATCCCCAGATACGTATCCAGTGACCGGTCAGCCGGGGGCACGCAGGCCGCCTGGCTGAAGCCGGCTGCTGCCAGGGCTATTCCGTCAGCACCGTTGTTCCTCCCCCCCGTATAGGTGCTGGAGCGGAGCCAGTTGGTATTGCTGCCGAGTCCCTTCATGTTTACCCATGCGGTGAGCGCCTTCAGGGATGCAGCAAGACCGGTCTTATGCAGGCTGAGATCGGTCGCCGTTCCGTTGAATCTGGAGTTGCCGATGCCGCCTGAAGCGTGGCAGTTGTTGCAGAGCGCCGTGTTGATGGAGGTGATGGCTGTTCCGGTAGAATCGACCGGCAGATAAGAGTGGGACCTGTTGCTCGACATGTGGCAGGAGACGCAGGGGCCACGGGTGCCGGTGCCGAGGAAATTGCCCTGGCCGATCTGGTCATGGGCATACGGAATGCCTGAAGGCTGGGCATAATGTTGTGAAGAGAAAAACTCGAACCCAAGGGAACGGAACATGGTACCGGCACCGGCAAAATCATGAACGCCGACCCTGCTGCTAAGACGGAAGTTAAACGGATTACCGCTGACATCTCTCGACTTGGCGACAAGCTTGATGAGACTGCCGCTGGCCCGGCCCGAATGGCAGAGGACGCATCGACCCGAAATACCCAGATCCGGAAAATCGATGAAGTTGTTCACGATTCGTGCTCTGGCAAAAATCTCGGTGCTGTTATTATCGGCTGCAGGATTCACTTGCGGGGTAATTGAAGTCTTTGTCCTGTTGGTCGTAGCGTTGCTGAAGCTCGCTGCCGAAATGCGGGTCCCCAAAGAGGCCGAGTAGTTCTGGTAGACCCTGACGCCGCCGGTCGCACTCTGCGCCGGTATTGCTCTCAGGTTGTACCCGTATGACTTTCCGTTGCCGTTGTCGTGGCAGACATTGCAGTACAGCGTCTGCCGGGTGAAGGAGATCGGCGTCACTCCGTCAGCTGAAAGTCCCCAGGGGGAGATGTTCCTCATGTTCGAGGTGACCAGATTGATAAAGCCGGTAGTGGTATGGCAGCGGACGCAGCCGTCGCCGGCGGCCTGACTCCAGTCCGAAGATGATCCTCGCGTCTTGAAGTCGGTTCCCCTGTTCGCAAACGGGCCGGCATTGGTGTCGCCGTGGCCCGATTCGGCCCAGTCCCGATGCTGCGGCAGCACCCTGTTGTCGTGCGGGTTGTGGCACCAGATACACTTGCTTTCGTACGCAGTTCCACGCATCGTATAGTAGCCGGCTGCCGAATAGTAGTTGAAGCCCGAACTCAATCTGAACCTCGGATTAAGTTCCGGGAGATGCTGCTGGTTCACGCTTTTTATCAGTGATGAGGCATTGACATGACAGGAAAGACAGCTATCCTCTCCAACAACCTGGTTAACCTGGGTGCTTGAACCGGTCCCTCCGCCATGGCAGTTCTGGCAGGAGTTCTGGTGGGAGTGACCGTGACAGGTTCTGCACCCGGCAACATTTGCTGAGAAGTGAACTGAAGC
The DNA here is from genome assembly GCA_041500085.1 of Geobacteraceae bacterium. Classification (GTDB taxonomy): domain Bacteria; phylum Desulfobacterota; class Desulfuromonadia; order Geobacterales; family DSM-12255; genus VEOV01. The sequence goes on along the minus strand of JBGQLM010000035.1, from coordinate 8,296 downwards.
TCTCCATTCGGAAGCAATCGCCCTGCCGGTGACCTTGGAGACAAGCGAGCCGTGACAGGAGGCTGTGATGCAGCCGTTTGAGGAAGAGAGCGCATCGGAACCGTTTCCCCCGGAAATCCCGCTGCCGCACGCAGTCAGGAACAACACCAGAAGAGTCAGCATCAATGATTGAATACGGGTTTGCATACTTTGCCTCCGCTACGAAACTTGAAACAGTTTTTCAAACCGGGTTGATATTCCGCCTAATTTATATGATTTTTTTGTTTTAATCAACAGGTGATAATAGTATAAATTTTCAAAAATCAATTTATTTCCAGCAGAGGGGTCATCCCATGTGCAAGAAGCTTTTTATTGCTGCTACCGGTCAGAACTGCGGGAAGACGACCATGAGCGTTTCGCTCATGCATCTGGCCCGGCAAAAATACGGCAGGGTCGGCTTCATAAAACCGATAGGTCCAAAAATCGAGATGTTCGGCGACCGCATGGTTGATATGGACGCAGCCCTGATGGCAAAAGCGTACGGACTTGAAGAGGATATACATCTCATGTCCCCGGTTGCGCTGCACAAGAACTTCACAAAAGAGTTCCTGGCCGGGAAGATAAAGCAGCGGGATCTTGAAAACAGTGTGCTGTCAGCAGTCCGGGAGCTTGAGAAAAAATATGACCTTCTGATCATCGAAGGGGCAGGTCACGCCGGGGTCGGGTCTATCATAGGTCTGAACAACGCACGGGTTGCACATCTGCTCGAAGCTCCGGTTGTCATAGTTACGGGGAGCGGCATCGGAAGCGTAGTCGATTCACTCCGTCTCAATATGGCTCTTTTTGAAAAAGAGGGGGCAGATGTCCGCCTTGCCGTCATCAACAAGGTCAGGTATGACAAGCGGAAAAACATTATCGATCTGGTCAGTCAGGCCTTTGCCGGCACGACTCTCGGCATCACCGGCGGCTTCAACTATTCGCCGATTCTCGCCAATCCTACCCTGAGCCATATTTCAAGGCTGTTCGGCCTCCCGCTTCGGGCCAAACCAAAGGAGAGAAGCAGGATTATCCACAACATCCAGCTCGGTGCGGCATCTTCCCAGAGGGTCGTCGACAACCTTCTGGAGGACACCCTTCTTGTGGTCACCGGTTCGAGGGACGAGCTTCTGGTCACGATCTCCTCCCTGTACCATATACCCGAATATCAGGAAAAGATAGCCGGCCTCGTCATCACCGGGCATAACCCGGTTTCGGACATCAGCCGGAAGATCGTCGAGGACAGCGGCATCCCGTACATCCGGGTAATGGAAACAACCGCGGATGTCTACACTGCCCTCAGTGAGGACGTTGCCAAGATCACGGTCGAAGATGTGGAGAAACTCAACTGGATCAAGGATCATGCGGAAAAGGAGGTTAATTTCGACATTATCGATGCGCTGCTTTGACAGCCCGACTACCAAACGATTCGACGATCATCCTTGAAACAGACACAATCCCGATCCCGGTGGGACAGGTCGCATCGCATCTGCCGCAGAGGAAACAGCTGATCTCCCCCCATTTCACCCTGTCTGCCGCGAGCTTGTGATGGATCCGGCGGCGGGTCCGGAGGCCTTCGGTGCCGAGCGGATTATGGCCGCTCGCCTCGCGCATGAACCCTTCGAGCTGGCAGGAGTCCCACATCCTGCTCCGCTCCACCCGGTCCGCATACCGCCAGTCCTGAACACCGAAGCAGGTGCAGGTCGGGCAGACGAGATTGCAGCCGGTACACTGGATGCAACTCTCTGCCACCTTGTCCCAGAAACTGTCCGGCACCTTCTCGTCAACGACAAGCTGTGACGCCGCCATAATGATTTCAACATCCTGATCGACAACCTCTCCCGATTTTTCCAGCAGTGCTGCAAGAGCACCCTCCGGCGCATCATCAGGGATTCGCGCCGCCAGCCTTCGCCCCGCTTCGCTGTACGGGATGACAAGCCAGACGGTTCCGTCAAAGACAAACTCAAGATCCCCCTCTCCGGAAAGCTTGACAAACCCGCCATCAGGTCCTGAATACCCCGAAACAGCGGCAACTACCGCCCCTTCCCGGCGCCTGAAGTAGATATCATCTCGATGGCCGTCGCTAAAAAACCGGTCGATAAAATTGAGGCAGAGCAGATCGCGAGGGGTGAATCCGGCCGCAAAGAGCGGTTTTTCGGCTGACGATGAGTGCATCGGACCATCCGGACCGAAGGTGAACAGTTCCTCTTCCTGAGGGAAGAAGACTGAGGTCGGCTTTGCCGCAAGAGCTCCGCCGGAAAGCGCCGCAGGACCATCGTGAGGCGAACCGAACACCCTCTCACCTTCAGCGGTCAGAACAGGAACTTTCACGTCAAACCCATCCATGAGCGACTTAAAGAACTCCTGAAGCATGTCCGGAACAATTATTTTCACCCTGCCCTCCTTACCCTCACTGCTGAAACCTTGAACTCCGGGATATGCGACTCGGGGTCGAGTTCGTTATTCGTAAGTGCATTGGCCGCACCCTCGGCAAAATGAAACGGCATGAACAGGACACCAGGGGGGACAATTTCAGTCAGTTTCGCAAATACCGTTATCTCGCCCCTGCGGCTTGTGAGGGTCGCTTCCCCTCCATCCCTGATCCCCAGCTGCGCAGCGTCATCCGGTTTCATCTCGACAAAAGCCCGCCGCTCCTCCCTGTCAAGCAGGTGTGTCCTCCTGGTCATGGTACCGGTATGCCAGTGGAAGTAAGTCCGGCCGGTCGTAAGGAGAAACGGAAATTCATCATCAGGGGTTTCGGCAGAGCGCCGGTATGCCACAGGGGCGAATCTGCCTTTCCCCCGGCTAAAGCTGCCCCTGTGGAGGATCGATGTGCCCGGATGGGCTGCATCGGGGCACGGCCACTGCAGACCGGCAGCAGAGAGCCTGTTGTGACTAACTCCTGCATAGATTGGTGTCAATGATGCAATTTCAGCCATGATATCAGCGGTGCTTTCATACTTCATCCCGTCATGACCGGCAACAGCAGCCAACCCGCAGATGATCTCCCAGTCGGCCCGGGCTTCTCCCGGGGGGTCGACCGCTTTTTTCAGCAGCTGGATACGCCGCTCGGTATTGGTGAACGTGCCGTCCTTTTCCGCAAAGCAGGCTGCCGGGAGAACTACGTCTGCCAGCTGTGCCGTCTCGGTCAGGAAGATATCCTGGACAACCAGCAGCTCCAGCGACTTCAGGGCTGCTGATGCGTGAGCCTGGTCCGGATCGGAAATCACGGGGTTTTCACCCATGAAGAACATCCCTTTTATTGCGCCACCAGCAGCAGCGTTCATTGCCAGGGTCAGCGGGTACCCCGGAGTGTCCGGCAGAGCCCCACCTCCCCAGACCTTTTCAAACTTCTCCCTGACCGATGGCTCGGAAACCTTCTGATAGCCGCTGTAAAGATCCGGAAGCGCGCCCATGTCGCATCCCCCCTGGACATTGTTCTGCCCGCGCAGAGGGTTGACTCCTGCTCCCTCTTTCCCTAAATTTCCGGTCAGCATGGCCAGGTTTGCGATGCACCTGACATTATCCACCCCGTGGGTATGCTGGGTTATCCCCATGGAGAAGAAGATCATAGCCGACCCGGCTTTTGCGTAAAGCCTGGCAGCATCGGCAATCTCCGCAGCTGTCAGCCCGGTGAAAGGAGCCGCATGCTCCGGGGTCCACTCCCTGACAGATTCGGCAAGCTCGCTGTAGCCTTCAGTCCTCGAGTCGATAAAACCCCTGTCTTCCAGCCCTTCGCTAATGATCACATTCATCATCGCCATCAGGAGCGCCACATCGCTGCCGTTTCTGTGCCGCAGGTGCATATCGGCATGACGGGCGAGCCTGATGATCCTGTTGTCTGCGACAATAAGCCTGACACCGTTTCTGGCGGCGTTGATGATTCTCGATCCGATCAGCGGATGCTGCTCGGTCGTATTCGAGCCGATCACGAATATGAGGTCTGCCCTGTCGATGCAGTCGATCGAATTCGTCATGGCCCCCGAACCGAATGTTTCCTTCAGCCCGACCACGGTCGAAGAGTGACAGAGCCGGGCGCAGTGATCGATATTGTTCGTCCCGAAGACCCTCCTGGCCAGCTTCATCAGGAGAAAATTCTCCTCGTTCGTAGCCTTGGCAGAGGAGGCAAACATTATCGAATCTTTGCCGTGTTTTTCCTGGACAGACTTTAGCCCGGCCACTACCTTTTCAAGAGCTTCATCCCAGGAAACGGGCAGAAGCCTGCCCTCCTTCCTGACCAGCGGCACGGTCAGACGGTCGGGATGCCCGACAAAGGAGAAGGCGTTCCACCCCTTTACACAGAGCCCTCCCCTGCTTACCGGATGATTTCTACTCGGCTCCACTCCGACAAGCCGCCCTCCGTTACTCAGCAGATAGAACATGCAGCCCGTTCCGCAGTAGGGACAGACCGTGAAGGTTCGCTTCATATCGCTCCCCTCACCCGTTCAATACGGTCGAGCCGGAAAACCGGTCCATCAGTGCAGCAGTACAGGTGATCTATCGTACAGTGGCCGCATTTGCCGACTCCGCAGCGCATCTGTCTTTCAAGTGACAGGAATATGCAGCTGCTGGAGATCCCCTTTTTCTTCAACTCTTCGATGACGGCCCGATACATCGGGGGCGGGCCTACAACAACCGCTATGGACTCTGCAGGATCAAGGTCGAGCGGAGGGATGAGAGCCGTTATCAGGCCGACCGGACCTTCGAAGCACTCCCCTCCCCTGACATTATCAACCGTGACCGAACATCCGAAGCCGGATAAACTCCTCCATTCGGCAAGATCCCTCTTGAAAAGCAGCGCATCCGGATTTCTGGCCCCGTAGATGATCTCGACTCTGCCGAATTCATCGGGACAGTCCGCGCAGTACTGGATCAGTGATCTGAGCGGAGCAAGACCGCAACCTCCGGAGATCAGCAGAAGATCATGGCCTTTCAAAGCTGAAAGATCAAAACTGCTGCCGAATGGCCCCCTGATCCCGACCGTATCGCCCGGGACCTTTCTGTGCATCTCTGCGGTCAGAGTCCCGGCCCGGCGGATCGCGAGATCAAAACAGCTTTTTCGTGTGGGAGATGAAGCGACTGATATGGGAGCTTCGGTAAACCCCAGGATGGAGAGCTGGACAAACTGTCCGGGAAGGTGGCCCAAGCGGCTGTTGTCTTCCATCCTGAGAGAGAAAAGCTTCTCGTCCGGGGTAAGGTCCAGAACAGAGATGATCTCTGCTTCACGCGGATTGTAGAGCGGCTCTTCAGATGTCATTTTGTGCCTGTATCTTCCACAGCTTGACATACAGCATATAAAAAATAGTATCCGATGACCGAATGGCTGTCCATAGAATAACTTTTTTCCGGATTCGCTTTTCAGCCAAAATGCTTTAGTGTATAAAACGTCATTAGACTGTTTCACGATTTCGTAACTGCGGCATCAGGAGCCGGAATGATTCATTTCACCAATGTCAACAAGTGGTTTGGTTCCCTCCATGTACTCAACAATATAAACCTTCATGTCAGGCAGGGGGAAGTCGTCGTTGTCTGCGGGCCTTCAGGTTCCGGCAAATCGACCCTGATCAGGGCCATAAACCAGCTGGAACCGATCAACGACGGGAAGCTGATTGTCGACGGCCTGGATCTCTCCGACAAGAAGACTGACATCAACAAACTAAGGGCAGAGATCGGCTTTGTCTTCCAGCAGTTCAATCTTTACCCTCATCTCACCGTTATCAATAATATAACCCTGGCACCTACCAAGCTCCGCAACCTGTCCAAAAAGGATGCTGAAGAGCAGGCAATGCAGCTCCTGACAAGAGTCGGCCTTTCCGAGAAACGTGATGCCTACCCCGCGCAGCTCTCCGGCGGCCAGCAACAACGCGTTGCCATAGCACGGGGACTGGCCATGAAGCCCAAAATCATGCTTTTTGACGAGCCGACATCCGCGCTTGATCCGGAGATGATCGGTGAAGTCCTGGCAGTCATGCAGGACCTCGCGAAAAGCGGAATGACCATGGTTGTGGTAACCCACGAAATGGGGTTTGCCAGAGAAGTGGCGCACAGGGTCGTATTCATGGATGCCGGGACTATACTTGAAGAGGCTCCGCCTGCTGCTTTCTTTCTCAACCCTCAGCATGACCGTGCCAAGCAGTTCCTGAACCAGCTCCTTACACCCATGCACGGTGCACTCTGCAGCTGACAGGCTTATACAGGCAAAAATCGTTTGCCTGTTCACTTTCAATGGAGGTAAGACCTATGAAAAAACTCGTTGCACTCTTAGTGATGACCGCAGTTGTAACAGTTGCAGCAATAAGCTTTGCTGCCGCTCCGGCAGACACTCTCGCCGCAGTGAAGAAAAAAGGGGTTCTGGTAGCCGGGGTAAAGGACTCACTCCCGCCGTTCGGATATGTCGACGAGAAGAGCCGCACCATCATCGGCTACGACATTGACTTCATCAATGCGATCGCCAGGAAGCTCGGAGTAAAGGTCGAGCTGAAGCCTGTGACCTCAGCCAGCAGAATGCCGCAGCTGCAGGAGGGGAATATCGACATCATCGCTGCCACGATGACAAAAAATCCCGAGCGGGCAAAGCAGATAGACTTCAGCCACACCTACTTCTTTACCGGACAAAAGTTCATAACCAAGAAGGGGAGCGTGAAGAGTCTGAAGGATCTTGAAGGGAAGAAGATCGGCACGGCAAAAGGATCGACCTCCGAACAGAACGTGAAAAAATCGATCCCGACGGCAACCGTACTCTCTTTTGATGACTATCCCCAGGCATTGCTGGCTCTGCAGCAGGGAAAAGTCCAGGCTGTGACGACTGACGAGGCAATTCTTGCCGGCATCCTTGCCAAATCGCCGGTCAAGGGGCAGTTCGAGATCCCCAATCTTCAGATATCCGACGAGCCTTACGGCCTCGGGATGAGAAAAGGCGACAAGAACTTCGTCGACTTCGTTAACAAGACGATCCTTGAGATGGAGAAGAGCGGAGAGGCGAAAAAGATCTTCGAAAAATGGTTCGGCGCAAATACCGACTTCCATCTGCAGCGCAATTTCAAGATAACGGCTGACAAGTAAAAAGGCAGGCTGAGGTTAAGGTTGAGATCAAGGCAATTCCTTTCTTAACTTTAACCTCGACCTCAACCTGTTTCCCAAGGATTTTTCGTGCTCTCATACAAATTCGACTGGTCGGTGATCCTGACCGGACAATATCACGACTGGCTGATCTCCGGGCTCAAAGTGACGCTTCAGCTGTCACTGGCCGGGATAATCCTCTCGTTTCTGTTGGGGCTGCTTGTTGCAGTCATGAGGATGAGCCGGCTCAGGCTCTTCAGATGGAGCGCCTGCGTATTTCTTGAATTTACCAGGAACACTCCGCTCCTGGTCCAGATATTCTTCTGGTACTTCGGCTCATACAAACTTCTCCCGACAGCCATCAACGAATGGCTGAACAAGACCAGCTTCGAATTTGCCGCCGGGCTCATCGCACTTACAATCTACACTGCAGCATTTATAGCAGAGGATATCCGCTCCGGAGTCCTCTCTATTCCGAAAGAGCAGATGGAGGCAGCACAAAGCAGCGGTTTCTCCTACCTGAGAAGCATGCAGTACATCATCCTTCCTCAGGCGGTTCGGATAACGATCCCCCCTCTGGTAAACCAGTTCCTGAACCTGGCGAAAAACTCGTCTCTGGCCATGACGATCGGGGTCATGGAGCTGACCTATCAGGCGCGTCAGGTGGAAAGCTATACCTTCAAGGGGTTCGAGGCATTCACTGCAGCAACCCTGGTATACCTTGCGATCTCGATTATCATCACCTTTATTGTGGACCAGTACAACGAGCGGGTCCTCAAGCTTCACAAGGCGGCCTGACATGACTTTCCTGTCTAATTTCCAGGTCATTTCGGACAATTTCGTATACTTCATGGTCGGCCGCTGGCCGGAAGGACCGCTGGGCGGGCTCGGGCTGACCATGTACCTGGCCGTTGCCTCCTGCATACTGTCATTTTTCGGAGGGCTCATTCTCGGGCTGCTCAGCGTCTCCGGCCGAAAGTGGATCAGCTGGCCGATCATGCTGGTTATCAATGCCATCCGCGGCATCCCGCTCCTGATGGTCATCTTCTGGATGTACTTTCTGCTCCCGGCGCTCTTCGGCAAAGGGTTCCCGGAGGCGCAAACCGTAATCCTCGGGCTGACCATCTTCACTTCAACCTATATGTCGCAGATCGTCCGGGCAGGAATCGAAGGGATCCCGAAAGGGCAGATGGAAGCGGCCATATCCACCGGGCTGAGTCAC
>JBGQLM010000034.1:0-30994 GCA_041500085.1 Geobacteraceae bacterium | reverse complement strand
TTCATATTAGCGTTATCATCCCCGCACCAAAACCCAAAAACCGGATAAATATCCAAGTGTGTGCCTACGCGGTTTAGTTCAACTACAGTTTATGCGGTGGCTCCGCTCCGCTCCGCACTGCATAAACTTTATTTGGTTAGGCATGAAGACATAGGATGAAAAATGACACAATCCTCTTACGCTCGTATGTTGTTAGAAAATTGGGGTATCACTGTTGAGGATATCCCTACGTCAGACATCAAACATAAAAAGGAAGCGGATTTCCTCGTTAGTTTTGGCAGGACTCGCGTGCTGATCGAAGAAAAGACGAAAGAAGACGGCCCAGAATACTTAAACAAACGTGCGAAGGAGTTGGAGCAATGTGATATTCATGAAGTAATGGTTCCACTTGTTCGCAACGAAACACTGTCAGGTATCATCCGGAAAGCATCGAAGCAACTGCACTCCTCTTCTGATAAGCCTCATGACTTTCGACTAATTTGGTTTACCGCAACCGGAGAGCATGCTCAAGCCAAGTATGAGCAGTTCATGGCTACGCTGTATGGTCGAACAAACATTCTGGAGATGAATGCAGAAGGATACAGGCGCTGCTACTACTTTCGGAACAGCGACTTCTTTCGCCGTGCAGCAATAGTTGACGGGGCGGTTGTCGCATACACCGATGGAAAATCGATTAGTGTCAAACTTTGCCTAAACTCACTGTCTCCGCGGTGTGCGGCACTACGACAGTCAGACGTTATTGCACCATTTGGCAATGCGGTGGAGGACCCAACGGAACTCGAAACCGACGGCACAGCATTCATCCTAGACTGCGATCTTGACCGTAATCAGGAAGGACCACTGCTGGCATATCTTCAGGCCAAGTACAACACAAGACCGCTCATGAAGTTCGATCTAAGCTACATCGGTGCATCAGTATTGGTGCGAAACGACGAGGCCTAACCAGGCCGGTGGAGTGGTGAAACGGACCCTGTTCACCGCCTACGACGTTGTGCGAGATAAAAAATGAATTTGTTACCCGATCCCTCAGTGTATTCCCAGCTTAAAATTGCCTTGCCTGCGCAGAGGTGGCATTTGGCGAACGAACTGGAAATAATAAAAGATGTTGCAAATAACATGGAAATAGATCTCCTTGAAAGATCCGTGACCTTCAACCTGGAATCACAAAAAAGGCTGAAAAAGACACCAAAGTACAGTCAGGAGGAATTAGAGGAGATCCTTGAAGAAGAGTACTTTGTCATAGCCGAGACCATGCCGATTATAATAAGGCAATCTCTTTTCATTTCGATATATGCTCTGTTAGAAATATATTTGAATGATGTCTGCGACTTGTTGCAGCAGGATCAGAAGTTAAATGTAACTGTCAAGGACATTGCTGGGAATGGAATATTCAGAGCTAAGGATTACTTGGAAAAGGTGTTGAATGTTGATTTTCCCGCTTTAAATAAAACGTGGCAAAGAATCAGTAATTACAACCGCCTCAGAAACTGCTTCGTTCATGCCGGGGGTCAGATCACAACCGACACCAATAAGCAACTCTTGAAATTCGCAAAAGATAACTCTCACCTTGACGTTAGCTTCATCAAGCGCATCGAACTCAGACAGGGATTTGTAGGAGAAGCGTGTGATTCCATCATTTCCTTTGCGAATGACCTTACTGACCGACTACTAAAGCGTTTTGACGCATAACCAAAAGGCAGCAGCTACTTATTATACGGAGGGAACATGTTCTGTAATATTGATATTGATTTAACTGCAAAGGCAATGGGCGCATGGATTGCCCTAGGAGGATTTTTATTCGGTGTTTATCAATACTATAAAGCGCAAAGGTGGAAAAAGGCTGAATTCGCAGCTAAGGAACTCGACAAGCTCATTGATGATCAAGTGTTATCGCTTGCTTGCGTCTTTCTAGACTGGGAAGGCAGGACATTAAATACTCCTGATAGTTATAAAGAAAAGGCAGGATCGCCTGTTTTTATTCACTCCTGGAAAGTAATGGAAAATGCAATGGTAGGCGCTCTCGAACCACCAGATGGCCGAGGTGGCTTTTTTTGGCAAGAAGTTCTTTATAGGGATGTTTTCGATCGATTTTTTTCATATTTGGACATGTTAAATCACTACCTGAATATTGGTCTGATAGAACAAAAGGACATATCAGCAATAAGATACTGGCTAGAACAGATAAGTGGGTCACGACTGGCAAATGAAAAACCAGTTTTCAACGATTTCCTTGTCTTCTTTGGCTATAAAGGTGTCATTGAACTCTTCCATAAGTTCAGCATTGGCACACCTGATAAATAAGATGCCTAACTCGCACTACCGGCCAAGAAACCGCCGGTCAGGCTTTTGGCGTCCGTTGGCCGACAAAAAGGAGGGCAGCGGGACGTTGTTGATTTGTTGACTAACGCACTATAACTCACTGAATTTACAATTGACTTGGTCTAGATACTGAAGAGGTCAGAGGCAGTCCGCATGAACACAAAAAAGCGAATCTTCATAAGCTCCGTGCAGAAGTAACTGGAACTGGGGTGGGCCGCCGTGGCTGGCCTTATTTCGACCGACCCATTCCTGCTGCAATACTGCACGCCGGTGCTGTTCGAAAAGGAACCACCACCTCCGCTTCCGGCTTCTCTACAGGCAATTCGGCATCAGCTAGGCGCATACGTCTTGAGTCTTTACAAAAGATGGGCAAAGACTTCAGAAAGACATTACTCACGCAACGACGCGACGACGCAACGAAAAGCATTTAAACAAATCAAAGATTTTGGTTTTAAAACGTCGCGTCGTTGCGCCGTCGCGTGAGGCAATTTTTGGTTTCCGGCTTGTACGGCTGACAATTCCGTTTCATTCATTACGTCCTTGCCGGCCGTTAATCGTCAGACAATCGTCAGATGAAATTGTGTAATCGTCAGATTATTAACCGATGCTTTATTGTAATCATCCGATTTTGTTGGAGTCAAAGGGGTATACTAAGGTTACCAGTGGCTGGTGTCGAAAAGAGTTCGTGGTTACCTATGATACCGCCAATCGCGACCTGCTGGAGCTGGTAGAATCAGGCTTATTGGTTCGTGTTGGCAAAGGACGAGGTACCCGTTTTTATTTCACCCAGCTAAGATCATGATCTTCCGAAAATCTTCCGATATTTTGAGGAAATCTTCCGATAAAGGAATTTTCTTGGATGGATGAAGGAAGCTGGACGGGCCGCCGGCTATCTCCTCATTTGCGACCATGCTTAATCATCCGATAATCATCTGATGGGTTTCCGTAATCATCCGATTTTGGGATATCGGACCGGGGAGATCTCAAAGAGTGACACCATTGACCGTTATAATCTAAATCAGTATTAAATATTGCCAAATTAATATTTAATCGGTAATATTTATTACCGATTAAATATGTCCACACACCCCGGCTAAACGGACTGTCTATGCTTGAGACTATCAAAAGCATCATTCTGGACTTCCAGGAAATCGCCTTGGAAACAGGAGTAGCGCGGCATTTACGCATCGAGCCGCTTCCCGGCAAGGCCACGGTCTGTATCGGTGTCCGCCGTAGCGGCAAATCGACCTATATGTACCAGCAGATGCAGGGGCTGGTGTCTGACGGGGTGTCGCGACGCAACATCCTCTACCTGAATTTCTTCGACGACCGTCTCCATAAGCTGCAACATGACGGGCTGGGACTGATCGTAGAGGCCTATTTTTCGCTGTATCCCGAGAAGAAGAACAGTGAAACGGTCTACTGCTTCTTTGACGAGATCCAGGCGGTTGCCGGTTGGGAGCCGTTCGTAGACCGGTTAATGCGTACGGAGAAGTGCCGGGTCTTTCTTACCGGTTCCTCGTCGCGGATGCTCTCTAAAGAGGTCGCCACCCAGATGCGCGGCCGGGCTGTGGCATGGGAGATGTTCCCCTTTTCGTTCCGGGAGTTTCTGGACTGTAAAGGGATCGAAGCGGGCGGTTCGCTCTCCACCAGGAAGCGGCTGCTGGTACAAAAAGCATTCGAGGAATACTGGGAAACCGGCGGATTTCCCGAGATAACCGATGTAAGCCGACAGCTTCGCATCAAGATTCATCAGGAATATTTCAATGCCATCCTCTTCCGCGACCTGGTCGAACGCCACGATGTCTCCCACCCCAGGGCGGTGAGCGAGCTGGCCCATTGGCTGGCGGATAATATCGCCTCCCTCTACACGCTCAACAGCCTAACCGGTTATCTGAAGTCGCTGGGGCACAAGGCGCCCAAGGCGTCAGTCTCGGATTATCTTGAATGGTTTGAGGATGCCTATTTTCTCTTTACCGTGCGGCTCTTCGATGCCTCGCTCTCCCGCAGTAACGCCAACCCGAAAAAGATCTACTGTATCGACCATGGGCTTGTCAGGTCGGTTGGCTCCGGAATACTTGTCAACAGCGGCCATCTGTTGGAAAACCTGGTCTTCACCGCCCTGCGCCGGGTATGCCCCGATATATTCTACTACCGGACCAGAAGCGGCCGGGAAGTAGATTTCATTGTGCAGTTGCCGGACCATAGCCGGCAGTTGATCCAGGTCTGCGAATCCATGGCCGAGCCGCAGACACGAAAACGTGAGCTGGCAGCCATAAATGAAGCCATGCAGGAAACGGGGCTGGCAAGCGGATGTATTGTCACCCGCACCGAGAGTGAGCAGATAGTGGCGGATGGTAAAACGATAGCGATTGTGCCGATCTGGCGTTTCCTGCTTGATCTGCCGGAACAGCTTGAAAGCGCTGACAGTAGCGGGCGGACATAAAGTGGGTAGGGATGTCCGTATCAATACAAAATGATCATTCTCAGGAGTATTCCCATGAAACGTCTTTTGTGCGCTGCACTCATCTCCCTCAGTACTCTTATGGTCCTGCCGGTTCAGGCCGCCGACGTCTGCAAGGCACACCTGGCGAGCTATCATGGCATCGCGCAGGAAGCGGTGGAAAGCTCGCTGAACGTGGAACTGGCCGCGTTCCGCCGCCTGGCGGAGCAGGCCCTGACCCTGCGGGCCGAGACCATCAAGGTCGGCATGGCAATCAAGGAGAAGCTCGACCGGGGCAAGCCGCTCAGCGGCGACGACATCGCCCTGATCAATACCGGCATCAACGAGCATCTTGCCCTGCGCAAGGAGCTGCTGGCGGTGGCGGAAGCACATGAATGCTGGCAGGACGGCTCGGACAAGGAGCTGGCGAGGAAGGGCATCACCCCTGAAACCCGCTTCAAAGGGGTCATGCTTTCCCTCTCGTCAGCCATGCTGCTCTACGACAACTACCTGATGGCCATCTCGCTCTTCGAGGGGGACGGCAAGTTGCGCCGCATCCTCAACGAGCGCGACCCCGGCTATGCCGTTACCAGTGACGCCCTGGCCAAGATTACCCTCAACTATAACTCCATCTCCAACCGGGCCCGGGTGCGCAAGGCAATCAAGTTTTACGAAAAGGGGACGGAACGTTTCAAGGATACACTGGCCAGGAGCCCGGAGGCCGACTACCTCAACCTGCTCATAGCCCAGAGCCCCTCTTTCTCCATGGTCAAAAAATGGTCGCCTTACTACGTCATCAGTCGCAAGATCGGTTTCCTCGGCGGTATCACCACCGACTCCATGACCGGTCTGGAGCGCGACGGGGTCAGCCTCTTCAGCATGGTCTTCGGCAATGCCGTGGGGCTGGTGGAAACGCGCAAAGGGAAGCTGTACGAGAAGAAAGAGGTGCTGACCGACGTACGCGGCAGCCTCAAGGCCGGTGACATCCTGCTTGAAAAGACCCCTTTCCGCCTGACCGACAAACTCATTCCCGGCTACTGGGGGCACGCCGCGGTCTGGATCGGCAGCGAAGACGAGCTGAAGGAGCTGGCGATCTGGGACAACCCGTTGGTGGCCCGCTACCGGGATGAGATCCGCGAGGGGCGCATGGTGGTGGAGGCGCTCCGTTCCGGGGTCGAGATGAATACGCTGCAGCATTTCCTCAACATCGACAGTATCGGCATCCTGCGCAAGCCCGACTTGAGCCGCGAGGCCCGCGCCAACACCATCATTCAGGCCCTTCGCCAGGTGGGCAAACCCTATGACTTCAACTTCGATGTGGAGTCCAAGGAGCGGGTTTACTGCTCCAAGCTGGTCTATCTCAGTTACAGCGGCATCGACTGGCCCACCAAAAGATCACTGGGGCGCACCACCTTCACCCCGGATGATGTGGCGATCAAAGCGGCGAAGGAAGGCATCCTGCAGCTGGTGACCTTCTACCACGACGGCCAACGGGTCAGCGACGCACCTGTTGTGCGGATGGCCGAACTGATGGGCGTGGCTGCCGGAAATTGAATTGTTTCCGAATCAGGGACTATAGCAGGTGATCGTAGGAGGAATAATGTTTCGTACCTTATCAATAACTCTTCTGCTTTTTCTGAGTATCTGCACCGGTGATTCATCTGCCCGGTCTGCCCCCGATCCGGCATTCCGGAAGCAGATTGCCACAGATATCAGAATATTCGACCTCCTGCGCGGTAATCTGAAACAGGCAGCAGATTTTGCCCGTTCCCGTCCGGAACTGTTCAATCCCCCTAGGGAGAAGAAGAACGGGCTGCTCTCGCGCCAGGACAAGATGGCCGTCTGGACCACCTGGAGTGGTGTGCTGGACAGCCTGGCCGGCCTGGACGGTATTCGCCGCGAGCACCGGAAATTCGATCTGTTCAAGGACAAGGATCGTCGCAGCACCTCCTTTGCTCTGGCCAATGCTTCGTTCCTGTCCAGCTACCGATATGCCCTGGAAATCATTGCTCTGGCCGACAGGAATCCAGCTCTGGATACGATCCTGAACGAAGAGGTACCGGAGCTCGGGATTCCGTCCGGTACCTTCAACAGTTTCAAGTTCCGCTTCCTGAACGTGGCCATAGCCAGCGAGTTTGCTGCCCTGCAGGTGATCGCATCGACTTACGGTAATGGCCCAGCGGAGCTGCAGAGTGCCATAGCCGAGGATAGCCGGATCATCTGGGACATGGGGAAGGGGAAAGGTCCTGCCCTGACTTTAAAAAACGCCCTGGCAGTGGTGCAGAAGACCGGCTTTGCTGCCTGGTTCCCGCTGCAGAAAGGGGTTTCGGAGTGGATGGGGGATACCAAGGTTGCCCGTCCCCATAAACACCTGATCTCGGCACGGCAGATTGAAGAGATGGGGAAACGGCTCCAGCCGGGGGACATTCTCTTCGAGCGCCACGAATGGTACCTTTCCAATCTGGGGCTCCCCGGTTTCTGGACCCACGTGGCGCTCCACATCGGCACGGCGGACGAGCGGCGGGCGTTCTTCAATGATATTGAGGTGCAGCAATGGGTCAAGGAACAGGGGGTAGGTGATGGCGATTTCGAGATCCTGCTGCGGCAGCGCTATCCGGTCGCCTATGACAACAGCAGGATTTCGAAATTCGACAACAGGCCGGTACGTATTCTGGAGGCGATCTCGGAAGGGGTCTCATTTACTTCCCTGGAGTACACCGGGTCTGCCGACTCCATTGGCGTCATCCGGCCTCGGCTTGGCAAGCTCGAGAAGGCGAAAGCCATTGTGCGGGCCTTCCACTACAGTGGACGTCCCTATGACTTCAACTTCGATTTCCAGACCGATTCCTCACTGGTTTGTTCAGAACTGGTTTTCAAGGCTTATGAACCGGGGGACGGTACGAAAGGAGTGCGCTTTCCCGTCAGCGAAGTCATGGGGCGCAAAGTCAGCACCCCCAATGGCATGGTCCGGCAGTTTGACGAGCAGGCGGGTACCGCTGCGGCTCAGGCCGATTTCGTCCTCTTTCTGGACGGGTTCGAGAAAGAGAAACGAGCTGTCGAGTCAACTCCGGAGCAGTTTCGCACCAGTTGGCAGCGGCCCAACTGGCACATCCTGATCCAGGATGCGCCGGTAGAGGCGAAGAGACAGTGACGATCTTGCGGCAAAAAAATCAACGGAGATTTGCATGACGCTGAAACTCACTCTAACTACACTCTTTCTTCCCGTTATGCTACTGCTGGCAATCACAGCCATCAGTCCCTATGATCGGAATACCTGGCTGATGGAGGTGGCGCCGGTCCTGATTGTCATGCCGGTTCTGCTGCTGACCTGCCGCAGCTTCCCCCTCACAACGCTCCTTTACGTTCTTATCGCGCTCCACGCGGTCATTCTTATCTGTGGCGGAGCCTATACGTATGCACGTGTACCCTTAGGCTTCTGGTTGCAGGATCTCTTTTCCCTGAGCCGAAACCCCTACGACCGGATCGGCCATTTCATGCAAGGTTTTGTGCCTGCCCTAGCCGCACGTGAAGTGCTCTTGCGGAGGGGTTATGTCACCAGCCGGCGGATGACAGCGTTTCTCTGCCTCTGCGTTGCCACGGCAATCAGTGCCTGTTATGAGCTGATCGAGTGGGGGGCGGCCTTGGTACTTGGTCAGGCTGCTGATGATTTTCTCGGCACTCAGGGCGATCAATGGGACACGCAATGGGACATGTTTATGTGCCTGATCGGCGCCTCAACAGCATTGGTGGTGCTGGGTGGCGCTCATGACCGTCAGATGGGGAAACTGGAGAACTCTTCCGAGATCGTTCCTGTTCCCGAAACATAACATGGCACTTATTCGAACGTTCTGAGAATTGGAGTGTCGAAGAAGGGGGCACGCGTATTGGACAGCCAGTTTGAAAAAGCTGGCTTTTCCATTATGGGGGACAGAAGGGCCGGAACTTGCGGTCTGCGGCACCAGCAAAAGGACAACTCGGGCCCCCCGGACAACCCTGGTGCAAATTGTCATCTGGTTGACTGGTGGTATAGTAATGCGTGAGCTCAAGGGAAGGACGGGATAGGGGAATTTCATCTGTCGGGGAGGATCATGTTATGAGTAACGAACTGAACGGCAGAATTGCCCTTGTCACCGGGGCAAGCCGGGGTATCGGCGGGGCGATTGCTTTGGCGCTCGCGCGCAGTGGTGCTGACGTGGCAGTAAACTACCACCGTAACGAGAGCGCGGCTCTCGACGTATGCGCTCAGATCCGGGAAATGGGCCGGCGCGCACTCCCGGTCCAGGGGGACGTTGCCCAGGCCTCCGACGTGACCCGGATGGTGGAACAAATCCATGCGGAACTGGGTCCGATCACGATCCTGGTGAATAATGCCGGCATCGGCATTGTGCGGACAATCGAAGAGATTACCGAAAAGGACTGGGATGAGACGCTGGCGGTCAATCTCAAAGCACCTTTCCTCGTCACGCAGGCGGTGGTGCCGGACATGCGAACCGCGCGCTGGGGCCGGATCATCAGCCTTTCTTCCATAGCCGCCCAGTTGGGAGGGGTGGTCGGCCCGCATTACGCGGCTTCGAAGGGAGGGATCGTAGGGCTAATGCACTATTATGCCGCCCACCTGGCCAAAGAGGGGATCACTGCCAATGCCATCTCTCCCGGTCTGATCAGCACCGACATGTCCGCAGGCCTCCCGCAGCAGCAGTCGTTTCATATTCCTGTGGGGCGGTTCGGCACCACCGAAGAGATTGCCGAGGTGGCGGTCATGCTGGCGTGTAACGGCTACATCACGGGGCAGACCATCAACGTCAATGGCGGGCGCTACCTGGGTTGACGGGTGTTAAACGATGAGTATGCCGAGCTTGATTCTTAGCAAGTTGGAAATCATTTTCTGCGTTTTTTATGATGCACTTATCCTTTTTATCTGGGCCGGGGCTTGTAAGTGCCTCAGAACAGCAGCAGTTATCGCGCCGGCGGTTTTATTCTGGGGGTGCGGAACCGCAAACAACGATGCCCCCAGCTTGAACACGTCGGGTAAACATCCGGCAGGCTGGGTTGCTGTCAATGGCGGAAATCATAGATCGGCTTTTAACGCCGAGCCCGGTCAGTGTCCTCAGTGCCACGGGAACAATCTCCTCTTGACAGGTGGCAACGGAGGAATCGCCAGGGTGAACTGTTCATCCACAAGTTTTGCCGGTTTGACCTGCCATGCTGATGGCCATCTTCCGAGAATCGCTCCGCATGCGGTCCCCTTTACCGATCCGGCCCTGCACGGTCCGGCAGCCAAGAAAGACCTGTCCTTCTGCCAGGGGTGCCACGCGATCCCTTTTGCGAGCGCCGCCGGCAGCAATCCGCGCTTTCGGGCAAATATCGGTTCGTTGGTTAACGGCTGTGAGGACTGCCATGACGTCAAAGCTGCTCACCCGGCGATATTTCCACCCGATTCCGTCCCCTGGCGCGGCCCGGTTACCCATCGCGACGCCGCCAACCTGGCCGTTGCCTGTGCTCTCTGCCACGGAGTGAATCTGGACGGTATCGGCGGGGTCGGCCCGGCCTGCTCGTCCTGCCATCTGGCCGGTTCGCCCCTTACTCTGAAGAATTGCACCTCCTGCCACGGCAGTCCGCCAACAGGTGCTGCCTTCCCAAACATCTCCGGCAGCCACCGGGTGCATAACTCCCTGAGTCTCGTCAGCGGAGTCTGTTCCACCTGCCACACAGGAGCGGGGATCGGTTCGCTGAAGCACTTCAATCAAGCGGTCGATGTCTCTGTCTCCCCCGCCTACAATGCCAAATCCGGAGCGTTTACGTTTGACCCGGCGACATTCACCTGCACAAACGTCAGTTGCCATGGCGGCCAGACAACACCTTCCTGGCGCAACGGAAGAATCGATGTAGATACACAGTGCTTCTCCTGTCACCGCTCCAGGGTTCTGCAGCCGCCAGACCAGTTCAACAGTTATTTCTCCGGCAAACATGATTTTCACGGCAACCAGGGTGGCCTGGGCCTGATCTGTCCCGATTGCCACGATACGGGAAAGCTGTCCCCGGGTCATTTTCTCAACCTCGATACCCATGACTTCGACCAGGCACCGTCAACGACCATCAGGGATGTTGTCCGTTATGTCGGCGGTTCATGCACTCCGGTCAATGCCCCGGGTAACTTCAGCGTAACCTTCAGCTGCCATCCGGCCGTGCCATTGACAAGGGTGTGGGCAACGCCATAAAATGAATTAAGAGGTCAGTATGGAGGTCAGTATGTAAATATCTTCGCAACAATTACCTTTCGGATTGTTTCGAGAGGAGGGTGTCATGAAAACAATCAACAAGCTAGGGTTCAGGTCTATGGCCGCTTTTGCCGTTGCCTGCCTTTTTGCCCTTATAACAGCAGGATGCGGAGCAGGGGGAGATAGAGCTGCAACCCCCGCCCAGTCAATAACGGCTGCAAAAGCCGGTTTATCAAGCTTTTCATTATTAAATGCCTCACTAAGCGGAGCTCAGGAAGTTCCGGCTGTCATCTCCGCTGCAACCGGCACTGCCACGGTCACGATTGACGCGGCCAGGACCACGATCAGCGTAACCCTGACCACGCAAGGATTTGCTACCCCGGTCACGGCATCCCATATCCACTTCGGCCCGGCCGCTTCGAACGGCGGCATTTTGTTCTCACTCTTCGCCGCGCCGGGGATCTTTCCGGCCACCTTAACCAAGACCCTGACCAGCGCCGATTTTACACCTGATGCCGTAAACGGGATCATCACCTTCGCCGACGCGGTGAACGCCATTCTGGTCGGAAACACATACATCAACGTTCATACCCAGGCCAACCTTGGCGGCGAGATCCGTGGACAATTGATGCTGCAGTGATAATCTTTTTCGTGCAGGGTGCATAAATGAAAGCCCTGCCGGTCAACTGGCGGGGCTTTTCTGCAACCCTCACGGAATATATTCCCTGTCAGTCGCACGGAACAGCAAGACGAGGAGGGAGAGCATGACCGCCAATCAAACACTTAAATTCCAGCCCCGGCCTATCCAATCCGAAGACCTGCTGGCAATAAGAACCGTCAGCGATGTCCAGACGTCTCCCGACGGCAGACGGGTTGCCTACGTGCTATCCGAGATCGACGCGGAGAAGGACGCATACCGCACGAGCATCTGGGCCTGCCGCACCGATGGCAGCGATCCGGAACAGTTCACGAACGGACCGGGGCGCGACTCCGCACCGCGCTGGTCACCGGACGGTTCGCGGCTGGCATTTCTGTCCGATCGCGAGGGGGAGAGCGCACAGCTATACGTGATGCCTTCGGGTGGCGGCGAGGGGCGCAAGCTGACCTCTCTGGAGTTGGGGGCCGGCCCGGCAGCCTGGTCGCCCGACGGCACACGTCTGCTCTTTGCGGCAGCGGTGTTCATTGATAGTCCGCCGCAGGACAAGGATGCGCGGGCGCGCTGGAACGTGCGGCCGCGCCATGTGACCAGGGCGCACTACAAACTCGACGGCGCGGGCTATATCCTGGACCGGCGCACGCACCTCTTCGTCGTCCCTGTTGAAGGAGGAGAGCCGCAGCAGATTACCGATGACGATTGCGACGATAATATGCCGGTCTGGGCGCCGGATGGACGCCGGATTGCCTTCAGCCGCACACGCCAAGGCCTGGCGGATTTCATGCTCTCCGACATCTGGGTACTGGACCTGGAGAGCGGCAACCAGCGCCGGATCTCGGAAAACATCGGACGGGCCGTTTCTCCCTCCTGGTCGCCGGATGGCGCTGTTGTCGCCTGTTACGGCACGGACGAGCAGGAACCCGGCCTGGGCGATCCGCACAACCGGATATGGATCATTCCCCTGGCCGGCGGCGCACCCTGCCGGCTGACGGCCGCATACGACCGCAGCGCATTTGTGCTGATGTTTCCGCAGGTCACTCCCGCCCCGGTCTGGTCTCCGGCCGGGGATAGTGTGAGCTTCATTGCCTGCGCTGGGGGCAGGACTCATATCGTTCAGGCGCGGCTCGCGGACGGCTCGGTGGACTCCGTGGCCGGCGGTGCCCGCCAGATCATGAGTATGAGTGCGCAGGCCGGGGCAGGCCGCATCGCCTTCATTGCCAGCCACCCCGATAATCCGTGTGATGTCTTCCTGTGCAACCTGGACGGGACTGATGAGCGCCGCCTGACGGACATCAATCGCTCCTTGCTGGACCGGTGGCAGCTCCCGTCCATGGAACGCCGCACGTTCACGAGCCCAAATGGAGTGCAGTGCGACGGCTGGCTGGTGCGGCCCGTGACAGGTGGTGGGCCATCCCCGTTGCTGGTGGAGATTCATGGCGGGCCGCATGCATTTTTTGCGGATGCATTTCCGCTCTCCGCCCTGTACTGGTATGTTCTTGCGTGCCGGGGCTGGAGTGTGCTCGCGCTCAACCCGAGCGGTTCCGGCTCTTACGGCAAGACGTTTGCCCACAGCATACGCGGCCTTTGGGGAGAGTATGACCTCCCCGAGCAAATGGCTGCGATAGATGCCTTGATTGCCGAAGGGGAGGTGGATGCCGACCGTCTGGCGGTGACGGGATACTCCTACGGTGGCTATATGACTGCCTGGATGGTCGGTCACACTGATCGTTTCAAAGCGGCGGTGATCGGTGCTCCTGCCATAAACAACGAGTCGATGCACGGTACTTCCGACATCGGGATGTGGTTCTGCCCCTGGGAGCTGAACGGCGATATCTTTGCCGACCGGGAAACGTTCCGACGCCTGTCGCCGGCAAATTACATGGACCGCGTGACTACACCGACTCTGCTCCTGCATGGAGAGGCGGATGACCGCTGCCCCATCGGGCAGGGGGAAGAGTTCTACCTCGGCCTGCTGGCAGCGGGCAAGGCGCCCGTCGAAATGGTTCGCTATCCCGGCAGCAGTCACTCCTTCCGTCTCAATGGCCGTCCCAGTCACCGACTGGACTACTATCGTCGTGTAGTTGCATGGCTGGAGCGCTACACGTTGGGAGTGCCGGAGGGGAATCTTGTGCCTTAAATGAGGTGGTCTTTGGAGTATTACAGGTATGATGTTGATGTTGTCTGGAGGTATCTTGATTACTAGTTGTTAAATATCAGCATGTTAGCTGTTAGAGGTGTGTTGGCACGAAGAGTGCTATATAGAAAGCATAAGTTCACAATTACCCTCTAAGGAGATTCAAAATGAAAAAAGTTCTGTCCTCACTCGTTGCTGCTCTCGTTGCTGTTGCTTTCGCTGGTGTTGTTTTCGCTGCTGAAGTAGCTCCTGCTGCTGCTCCTGCTGCTGAAGTTAAGAAAGAAGAAAAAGCTCCGGTAAAGAAAGTGAAAAAAGCAAAGAAAGCTAAAAAAGCTGCCAAGAAAGCTGAAGTGAAGAAAGAAGAAGCTGCTCCTGCTGCTGCACCTGCTGCAAAGTAATTCCTCTTCACAGATGAAAAACAGAAAAGAGCATATCCTTAAGCGGGCATGCTCTTTTTTTATTCTCAATCAGCACTGAACGACACTATAAGCCCGGTGGCCGTAGCGGTTCTTTCAGCGGCCGGCTTTTATTATACGCTTGCAAGAATATTAAAAACAGCCTGTATTTTAATGAGCAGGATGCTAGAGTTAGATCAGCAAGAAGGAACTGGAAACTGCAGAGGGAGGGCAACATGATTGACAGTACTCCACCGCAAAGACTGGGCAAGAGATGAACACAGCATAGGTCCGGAGGCAGGAAGAGCCGGAAATAAAAGCATTACAGAGAAGGAAAGAATGAGGGAAGCCCACCAAATAACTGGTGGGCTTTTCATTTGTCCTTATATTTGTGACTGCACCTGTAAGTGCTGATCATCGTGGTACACTTCAAAAGAAATAATGGTAGAGGTATATTTGCCGGAGGGAATCCATGTTAGTTGTCTGGAAAGAGGAGTTGGCAACAGGTAATGAGGAGATCGACGACCAGCATAAAGAGCTGTTCAGAAGGTTTAACAATCTCCAATTAGCCTGCAAACTGGGAAAGGGGCTGGACGAATTATCCAGCCTGTTATCTTACCTGGGAGAATATGTCAGATCCCACTTTGAGTTGGAAGAACAACTGCAAATAGTACTTGATTACCCGGGTTATCTAACGCACAAAGAGCAACACGACGACTTCATACGCAATTTCAGGAAACTGGAAGACCAACTAAATATCCAAGGGACGACCCCTGACTTGTTAATTCAAACCAACATGACTTTAGTAGACTGGCTGGTACGACATTTCACCTGGACGGATAAGGATCTTGCCGATTTTCTGCACGTTGCCATGCCCAAGCAGTAAAGGAATGATGCCCCTGAATATATCCCCTCCTGTAACTATTGCAGTCCCCGCCAGTCTTAATAATTGAAAGCAAGATAGAAAGCAAGGCTATGACTTGAAGTCGGCTCAAACTATGGCACAATTTAAAGGGTTGGAAGAGAGTATTCCTCGTACAAAGTCAAATAACTGCCAGCGTTACAGGGAAACCTACGGTAAAAGGGAAGAGAAATGGAAAAAGTAATGGCGCGTGGCCCTAATTTTATCTATGCCAGAGATTATATCAAAAAGACCTATGGCGAGTCAGTCTGGGATGCAGCCCTATCAAAACTATCTCAAGATGATGCGAAAGTATGGAGCGCTATGCTTGTACCAGAAGGCACATATCCGTTTGTTTCATTCAAGGCCATGACAAGAGTGTTAAGTGATCATATCGGGGCCAATTCTGCTATCGAGCTGTCCAAAATGTATGAATACATTGCTGACTGCAGCTTGAATGGCCTTTTTAAATTTATACTTCAAGCAGTATCTCCATCTTTTGTTATTTCTCAATATCCGATGCTATGGAGCAAATTCTTTACAACCGGAGATGTTAGTGTTCCTGTTGCCAGGAAGGGGTATGCAGAGGTGATGTTTATTCTTCCGGAAGTTTTTCTTGATTGGTTGCCCCCTGCTTGTCATGGCTATTCAACCAAAGCAGTCAAACTTGCTGGAGCTAGTAACCTTGAGCAAAGAGAGATAAGCAGCAGCAGGAGACTGAATGGAGAATGGGAAATCATTTATGGTCTGAAATGGAATGAATCGTAAGGTGTCAGGTGCTGAAAGAGTCGGGTATATATAAGAGTCCGGTATATATAAGAGTCCGGCTTGTTCAAAGTAATATCTATGATTTCTATCCCCTTCAAGTTCAAATCCATCAAATAACCGCAAAATCAGAACCGGTTTCAGTAGCGACCTGCGTGAGTCCGCCAAGGGGAAATCTGATAGTCAATTTATAATGAAAATGACACTCCACAGCTGCCTGTTGATAACCAGCCTCAACCTGTGGAAAAGATGTAAAATATCCCTATAAAAGTGAGTACTTTTCCGGAAAGCACAATAAATAGGCATGTCTTGTAACTGCCTGATATGGCGTGTCAATAATTAATTGCACCCTCACGAATAAAAGAGTAGGAGGTCAAAATGCAGCTCACTGGCATCTTCATGTGAAAAGCGAGTTTAAAAGTGGATAACTAGCTGAAAGCTTGGATCAGAAACCAGAATGTCACCCCGTTTATCATTAAAGAAGACATGCCTGCAAAGCCTTTCTGAATCCATATGTAAGTGGCGATCAACGTGGTATACTTATTTAACTTCTTACTTAAAGGACAAGTAAACCATGAAAAAACGATTAACTCCTATCCTTACCATAAGCCTTGCAATAGTCCTGATAGGGAGCATTGCCTATGCCGCCGACAGGAAAAAACAGGCAAAGCGCGTGGATCAAGACAGGATTCACGAAGAAGAGGCATTGCGGGCCGAACTTCTTGATGATGTTCAGGATCGTGACAAGAAGTCACGTGAAGCCGGCGATACTGGAAAGGTTGCTGACCCTGGTAGGAAGAGTGACCAATTAAAATCGAAAAAATAACTCCCTAGTTGTTTATCTTGCCAATAATGAGTCAGCATGTCAGGAGAGGAGAATCTTATGGATGAAACAGCTTCCGGGACCGGTGTGGACGTTGTAAGGATACTGGAAATATGCCGAGATGTGGAAGTGTATGTTTCCGAGCTTTATTATCATTTCGAAGAAAGCTTTGGCGACATTCCGGATATGTCCAGATTATGGGAAAAAACAGCCGTGGAAGAGGAAAATCATGCCAGGCAGTTTGTGCTGGCAATCAACCTTCGCAAACAGGATCTTGTCCACTCCGTAAGCATTGATCAGGACTGCGCTGAAGCCGTATTGAATAAAGTCAAATCTCTTTATGAAACGGTAAGACAAAGTAAGCCTGCCATAGCTGATGCGCTGCGCATGGCAATAGAACTTGAAGAGGAACTTGCAGAGTACCACATGTCAGCATTAGCCAAGTTTCAGGACAAAAGCCATAAAATGCTCTTCGAGGCAATGATGAATCATGACAATGGTCATGCTCTTGAGCTTAAAAAGGCCTATCAGGATGTTCTGGCAAGTCAATAGCAATTCATTCTGAATGTAAAAAAGCAGATAGAGCTGACTTTCCATTCCAGTAAAGTCCCGGCAATAGCCGGGGCTTTGAAAGCCCTGAGAAATCATGGCTTTTTCTGTTGTCCGGTATGATCTCCCCTGCATGAACGCTTACGTTCAGGCTTGTGTGCCCGGCCTGCGGATATTGACAACTGTGAATAGTGAGTTACATTTTGGACAGGAACGCATGATTGCAGCACGGAATACTGAGACATCCAACATCGCCGGTGGCGATAACAAATGAGGTATCTCTATGAGCACTGCCCTGATATTGATCGATATTCAGAACGACTATTTTCCCGGCGGCAGGATGGAACTTTTCGGAAGCATTCAGGCAGCATCTGCTGCGGCCAGAGTGTTGGCAGAATTCAGGCGCCAGTCATGGAGCGTGTACCATGTTAAGCATATCTCCAGACAGGCGGGGGCAACCTTCTTTCTGCCTGAGACCGCTGGTGCTGAGATTCATGAAGCTGTGCGGCCTTTGCCTAATGAGCCGGTGATTACCAAGCACTTCCCCAACAGCTTTCGTGAAACCGACTTGTTAGACCGTTTGAGGGCAGGAAGAAACAGCCAGCTGCTCATCTGCGGCATGATGAGCCATATGTGTGTTGACAGCACAGTAAGAGCTGCTTTCGATCTCGGATTCAACTGTATAGTTACCCAGGATGCCTGTGCCACCAGAGAACTCGACTTTAACGGGATCACGGTGTCGGCACCACAGGTTCATGCGTCCTATATGGCGGCTTTGGGAGCTGTTTTTGCTCAGGTAAAGGGCGTGGATGAGATCCTGGATAACATGGCAGCCAAAATTTGAGTTCCGCTTCTATCAGGAGCCGGGATATTTAACTTTCTGACTTTTTCATACCCGGAGTGGTATAATTTAGATAGAGGCAAAGGAGTTCAAACTGCAAAAAGGAGGGGAACTTGACTGACCGTACTCCACCAGGCAGGTCAAAGAAGTGACAGTTGCATCGATCCGGAGGCAGGATAGCCGGAATAAACCTTGAAAAGGTATACAGATAATTGAGATAAATGAAGCCCACCGAAAATTTTGGTGGGCTTTTCATTTAACACTATGGCTAACAATCTGTTGCTGATAAGCTTGGATACGGGTAGCATCTGTCTATCGATTGCGGAATTATCTGACGTAAAAAAGAAAGAGAGCCTGTTAAGCTGCATGGATCACTACTCGACAGTTGTAATCGACTTTGAAACCACAGGCCTTTCTCCGGGATATGGAGACAGAACCATAGAAGTGGGCGCGGTCCTCATATCTGACAATCAAATAGTGGACAAATTCCAGAGCCTGATGAATCCCGAAATGATGGTATCCGGTTTCATTCAGGAATACACAGGTATCACCAACGAGATGTTGTCATCAGCTCCTGCTGTCAAAGAAGTAATGCGCAAACTGAAGACATTCATCGCCCACCACCATCTTGTAGCACACAACGCATCTTTTGATTCACGATTTATGGATGCCGAGTTTGACCGGATAAACCACCGGAGATGCAATCAATTCGGTTGTTCACTCCTGGTGTCCAGAAGGATTTATCCGGAAGCTCCCAACCATAAACTGGAAACGTTGGTAAAGTATAAGAACCTGAAAACGGATGGAATCCATCACAGGGCACTGGCTGATGCAGAGATGACTGCACATCTGTGGCTGCGAATGATTTCCGATATCAGGGAAAGATACGGTCTGCAGGATGTTCGGTTCGGATTGATGCAGCAGTTGATGAAGGTGCCGAGGAAAAAGGTTGCAGAGTTTATCATGATGCATAAGACGCAGCAGGACGACAGACCATGAAAAAGGTTCTCCTGGCAAGTGCATCGCAGAGCTTCCTGGATAGAAACGCGAAGCTGCTGATGAAGAGAGGGTTCTGCCTCATTACTGCAAAGAGCGGTGAAGAGGCGCTAAAACTCAATAAAGAGAATCAGCTGGACCTGATACTTTCCGACGTGCAGATGGCGGATATGAGCGGATGCACCCTTTGTTCCCTGATTAAAAGCGATGAAAATGTACGGGATGTTCCGGTAATTGTCAGTTGCCACGACACACGGTGGAGCATAGATAAAGTTATGCAAAGCGGTGCAAGCGGCTTTATCCTGAAACCGATCGATCCAATTCAACTCATGGAGGCGATTGGCGGTTTTGTCGGCCTGCAGCTGGGCAGAAGCAAGAGGGTCGTGCTGAAGGTGAGAGTAATAAGCAAGGATCAGAACCTCGAGTTCCTCTGCTTTTCCCATGATATCAGCAATTCAGGCATTCTTTTTGAGACCGGGCATCAACTTCTTTTAAGCAGCCGGATTATCTGTCAGTTTACCCTGCCCGGATCGTGCTCGATTGAAACAGAGGGAAAAGTGGTGCGCAAAATGAGCGCGTTGGAATGCGATAATCTTTACGGGGTCAAATTCATTGCCCTTCGCTTTTCCTTTCGCAGGGCTATTGACAAATATATTGCCTCAATCCCGGATTAGTTGCCCGCGAATCCGGACTATTAGCTACCATGAGGTCTGTATGCGCATAATCAAATTGTCGCTCAGAATGATGCTGCTAGTCTTCGCACTTGGGGTTGCCGGAGGATGCGCCCACCGGGCGATGGATTCTGCTGTAGCTTCATGGCAGAATCAGCCGGTTTCCGCGGTAACTGCCGCGTGGGGTCAGCCCTCGGAGGAGTTGAAAGTCAGTGGCAAACATCTGCTGCTCTGGAATACCTATGACGGCAAGCTTGCGCTTCCGGATCAGAAGAGACCCGTCCCTCCGGACTGTGTGCGGCTCCTGGAAGTGAATAGAAGCGGCAGGATTGTCACAGGAACCTGGGATGGGAACGATTGCCCAGGATGGTTCTCCGGCTGGTCCAGGTAGAGTTTAACCCAGGCACTGACACAATCAGTTTGCAGGTAATTTAAAGAGAGGAGTTAACTCGCTGTATGGGAAACGAACTAGTGGGATTGACCGAATTGATGAAAAAACTTAACAGTGATGTCTCGTTCAGGCCGGATGATGGCACGTTCCGGTCCAAACTGGCTGAAATAACCATTGCTGATGCTGATGCAGAGTTCGTGGAGCTCTTTTCCGAAAGAAGCAGTGATATATTGGTCAGCATTTCCGGCCGGACTGCCGACGAAGGCATTATCCGGTTTCTGGTCAGCAGCGATCAGGGAGAGAATTCACTGGAATGTCCCCTTGCTCTGCTGAATAACGAGGAAATCGGCGATCTTGGCAAGCAGCTGTCCAGAATCGTTGCCGAGCAGCTTCCGTCCATTGCTCTGGCTTCCAGGAAGGTAGTTGTCAGAAAGAAGCTCGTCACCGGGATGTTGGACATTATTCAGGCTGCGCAAGGACTTGGCTGTTCGGAAGGTTTCCTGAAAAGCAGAATCCCGTGCAGCGATTATTCCTATGACGAAGTCGACGGCAAAACAGAGATCAAGGGTTATTACTGGTCGCAACAGCTGATCGACCGCCTCTGCCAGATCAAATCAAATGGAGCAAAGCCGGAAGATGTGGAGTACCTGGCCGGTGAGTGCTGTCATGGCGACAGCAAATGGGCCGAGGAGATTCTGGTATCTCTTGCTCCTCCCAAAACCAAACCCAGGGTCGATGGCGCGTCACCTGATGGAAGGCTGCCGGCAAAGACCGTTGCCAAGGTGCATAGGAACAATCGACGTCCACGAAACAAGAAGCCTTGATCAGTCTCCCGAAAGGCTACAATCTTTCTGATTTTATCTGATTTGCAAAGCCCGGCCCTAGCCGTGAAATTGTTACACTAACCACACTACTCGATTCCGGAGGTGGACGATGACAATGAAGAACATTACCCTCATGCTGCTTGCCTGCTTGCTTGTTGCGGGCAGCTTCGGCTGCAAGAAGAAGGAAGACAAGGGCAAGGTGACGGCTGGCGGAGATATTGTCAGAATCGGTTTCCTCGGCGCCCTGACCGGCGATGTGGCTATGTTCGGCAAGCCGACCCTGGAAGGGATGAAAATGGCTGTCGAAGAGATCAATACTGGCGGCGGCGTCAACGGCAGGAAGATCGAGATCATTGAGGCGGACAACCGCGGCGACAAGCAGGAGGGCGCTTCGGTTACCCAGAAACTGATCAGCCGCGACAATGTCGTGGCCATCGTCGGCGACCCGACCACCGGGATCACCAAGGTGGCGGCCCCCATCGCCCAGAAAGCGCAGGTTGTACTTCTTTCCGCCGGTTCCACCGGTCCGGGAGTGGTCGAAAACGGAGATTTCATCTTCCGCGACACCCTGCTCGACAGCGTGGCCATTCCGGCCTGCATCGATTTCTTCGCCAGGGACCTGGGGTACCGGAAGGTCGCGGTCATTACCTCGGACAACAACGACTACAGCGTCGGTTTCTCCCAGACTTTTCGCGATGCTGCCAAGGGGAAGGGGATTGAGATCGTTGCCGAAGAGAAGGTCAAGGATGGCGACAAGGATTTCAGCGCCCAGATCACCAACATCAAGGCAAAAAAGCCTGATGTCATCTTCTTCTCCGGGTACTACACCGAAGGAGCCCTCATCATGAAAGAGGCCCGCAAGCAGGGGCTGAAAGTCAACATGTTCGGCGGCGACGGCCTTTTCTCGCCGAAATTCATCGAACTCGGCGGAGCGGCAACCGAAGGGACCATGGCTGCCCTCGGCTTCTCTCCCGAGCAGGCCTCCCCTGTTACGGCGAAGTTCGTCGAGGCCTTCAGGAAGAAGTTCAAGGGCACGGAACCCGGCCTCTTCGATGCCCAGGGCTACGATGCCGTGATGCTCCTGGTAGATGCGATGAAGAGGGCGGGCAGCACCGATCCGAAGTTCTTCAAGGCTGAACTCGCCAGAACCAGAGGCTTTGAAGGGGTTTCAGGCACCATCACCATCCGTGCCAACCGCGAGCCGATCAAGTCTCCGCTGGCGCTCCTGGAGGTGAAGGGTGGGAAGTTCGTGCTGAAGGCCAAGGTGCCGGTCAAAATGGATTAACCTGGATTTTTGCAGTTGGAAGCCACCTGCATTCGCGCTGACGTGCTATTTCTGCAATTCTAAGCTCATTACGCTTCAGCAGATAAACTCGCCCTGCGGGCTCAGACAATATCTGCTTTACGCTTCATTTCGCCAAGAATTGCGACGAAATACCCCTGATGCGCTCATTCCGGCAGCTTCCAACTGCTGCTATCGCGGTGAGGAACTTTCATGTTTTTCCAGCAGCTCATCAACGGTATCGCCCTCGGCTGCACCTACGCCCTGATCGCCCTGGGGTACACCATGGTGTACGGCATCATCGGTCTCATCAATTTCGCCCACGGCGAGATTTTCATGGCCGGGGCCTTTATCGGGTTGCTGTTGATTTCCTACTTCAAGCTGAATATATTCCTCGCCATGCTCCTTGCCATGTGCTTCTGCATGGTCCTTGGAGTGCTCATCGAGCTGATCGCCTACCGGCGGCTGCGGCGCTCGTCGCGGCTCTCAGCGCTTATTTCGGCAATCGGCGTCTCCATCTTCCTCTCATCCCTTGCCCAGATGATCTTCGGCGCCGATGCGAAAGGGTTCCCGGACAGCGCCTTCCCGCTTCACCTGATACACTTTGGCGACACGGAGATTTCGACTCTCCAGCTTTCCATCATCGGCATCTCGGCCCTGCTCATGCTGACGCTTCAATTCATCGTGCTGAAGACCAGGATCGGCAAGGCCATGCGGGCGACCTCGGAAGACTACACCGCCGCCGCCCTCATGGGGATCGATGTCAACCGCGTCATCTCCTTCACCTTTGCTCTCGGCTCTGCTCTGGCTGCTGCCGGGGGGGTGCTGGTGGGGCTCCTGTTCAATGCGGTGACCTTCAACATGGGGCTCATGGCAGGTCTCAAGGCCTTTGCCGCGGCAGTTCTGGGGGGGATCGGCTCCATTCCCGGAGCGATGCTTGGCGGGGTGCTCCTCGGCGTCACCGAAGTCTTCGGGGTGGCGATCGGCTATTCGTCGTACCGGGACGCCATCGCCTTTGCCATCCTCGTCCTCGTCCTCCTTTTCAGACCGACCGGGCTGCTCGGCCGGAAAATCCAGAGGAAGGTCTGACGCCATGGCGGAACTGCTCCAGAGCGTCGTCGGGCTAGTCGATCCCTATGCCATGCAGGTCATCGTCAACATCGGGATTGCCATACCGCTCGCCCTTGGCCTGAACGTCATCACCGGCCTGACCGGTCAGCTCTCCCTCGGCCATGCTGCCTTCATGAGTATCGGTGCCTTTGTCAGCGCCATCTGCACCATCCGTCTCGGCCTCCCTTTCGAAATCAACCTGGCGATCAGCGGTCTGGTCACGGCAGGGATCGGCGCCCTTATCGGTTTTCCGATCCTGCGCCTGAGCGGAGACTACCTTGCCATCTGCACTCTCGGCTTTGCCGAGATCGTCAAGGTTGCCTTCCTCAACCTCGACCTTACCAACCGGGCGTTCGGTCTTTCGGTACCATCGCCCGCACTGCTGGTCCCGATGCCTTTCTATGTCCTTGGTGTTGCCATCCTCTCCATCGTTTTCGTCGCGTTCCTTCATTCCTCCCGTTTCGGGCGGGCGCTCAAGGCGATCCGCGAGGACGAGATCGCCGCCGAGGCGATGGGTATCAATCCGGCCCGTTACAAGGTACAGTCCTTTGCCATTGGCGCCTTCCTGGCAGGTGTCGGCGGGGCTCTTTATGCCCACTTTCTGGGCTACATAAACCCTTCGGATTTCGGCTTCCTCAAGTCGGTGGATATCCTCGGCATGGTGGTACTGGGCGGGTTGGGAAGCATTCCCGGCACGGTCATCGGCGCCGCGATCCTCACCGCAGCACCGGAGTTTCTCCGCTTCATGGCCCAATACCGGATGCTGGTCTATGGTGCGCTCCTTGTCTGTCTCATGGTCTTCCGGCCCAACGGTCTGCTGGGCGGGGTCAATGTCACGGGACTCCTGGTGCGGGCTGTCGGCCGGAACAAGCTGTTTCCTCGCGGTAAGAGGCGTGGCGAACTTTAAACCATATTCGGCAGTTGAAAGCTGCCTGCATTCGAGCTGACGTGCTATTTCTACAATTCTAAGCTCATTCCGCTACAGCAGATAAACTCGCCCTTCGGGCTCAAACAATATCTGCTTTACGCTGCATTTCGCCAAGAATTGTGACGAAACAGCCCTGAGGCTCTCATTCCGGCAACTTTCAACTGCCGAAACGGCCCGTCGGCCGGCAATAGGAATTTAGTATGGCCATACTCGAACTGGACAATGTAACCATCCGCTTCGGCGGTCTCGTGGCAGTCGACAAGGTCGATCTGGCAGTGGAGGAGGGTAGCATCCACGCCCTCATCGGCCCCAACGGCGCTGGCAAGAGCACCCTTTTCAACCTCATCACCGGGATCTATGAGCCGACCGGGGGAGAGATACGCTTCTGCGGTACCCTGATCAGCGGCAGAAAAACCCATCAGATCGCTGCCCGCGGTATCGGCCGGACCTTCCAGAATATCCGGCTGTTCAACGAGCTTACGGTAGTCGAGAACGCCCTGATCGGCGCCCATACGCGCGGTACCTGGGATCTGCTCGGTTCGATCATGGCGCCTGCTCCCTGGGTGAAGCGGGAGGAGGCACAGCTGCACGACTGGGCCTTCGAGTGTCTCGACCGGGTGGGGTTGGCCGGCAAGGCAGGGGAGGTCGCCGGCAACCTCTCACATGGTGAGCAGCGGCGGCTGGAAATCGCCCGCGCCCTGGCTCTCAAGCCACGGATCATCCTCCTCGACGAACCGGCCGCGGGTATGAACCCTTTCGAGAAGCAGGCTCTCATGGAGATCGTTCGGAAGATCCGTGCTTCGGGGATAACCGTTTTCCTCGTCGAGCATGACATGAAGTTTGTCATGGGGATCTCCGACCGGATTACGGTGCTCGATTACGGGGTGAAGATAGCCGAAGGGGGGCCGGACGAGGTACGCGCGAATCCGAAGGTGATCGAGGCCTACCTGGGCAAAGGAGCAGATCTTCATGCTCTCAGTTGAAGAACTCTCGGTAAATTACAAGGCGATCAGGGCTCTCAAGGGGGTGAACTGCGAGATCCGGCAGGGCGAGATCGTCGCCCTGATCGGAGCGAACGGCGCCGGCAAGAGCACGACCTTGAACGCCATTTCCGGGATCGTCCCGGCGGCTGTCGGCAGGATAATTTTCGAGGGGAGAGATATAACCGGCGTCAAGCCCCATGAGATTGTCAGGATGGGGATCTGCCAGGTGCCGGAAGGACGACGGCTCTTCGCCGGGATGAGCGTCATCGAGAACCTGGAGATGGGGGCCTATACCCGCAAAGACAGGAAGGGAATCCAGGAGACACTGGAGAAAGTATTCCAGCTTTTTCCCCGTTTGGCCGAGCGGAAAAAACAACTGGCCAGGACCCTGTCCGGCGGCGAGCAACAGATGCTCGCCATGGGCCGGGCTCTCATGTCCACCCCCCGTCTGCTCCTGCTCGACGAACCGTCCATGGGGCTGGCCCCCATGCTGGTGGAGAAGATTTTCGAAATCATACGGGAAATCAACAACTCCGGCACCACCATCATGCTCGTCGAGCAGAACGCCCACATGGCACTTGCCATCGCCAGCCGGGCTTACGTGCTCGAAACGGGCGAGGTCGTCCTGCAGGGAGGGGCCGCTGAACTGGCCGCCGATCCCGAGGTGCGCAAAGCATATCTTGGGGAATAGTTGCGCTGATTCTGTCATACTCAAAGGCCCTTTGTTATGATGCGTAAACCCCGCTTTTCTGCCATGGCAATCCAAATGCCTTGAAACTTCGCGACTTTTCCTTTGCGGAAGCGGTTATTTCTTGAACAGGGTTATCCTTTCGGGTATATATAACTGCTATTTTTAAAAAAATTCTTCACCTTTTTCGGAGGTTTTATCATGATTGAGTTTCTTGGCGACTGGAAGAGAACGGGATACTGCGGGGATCTGACTGCCGCCGATATCGGCTCTTCAGTTACACTGATGGGTTGGGCGCACCGCAGGCGCGATCATGGCGGGCTGATTTTTATCGATCTCAGGGACCGCGAAGGGCTTGCCCAGATCGTTTTCGACCCTGCTGTCAGCAAGGAGACCCATGCCAAGGCCGAAGATGTCAGGAGTGAATATGTCCTGGCGGTGAAGGGGAAGGTGATCCCGCGACCTGAAGGGACGGTGAATCCGAACCTTAAGACCGGCGCTGTGGAGATCGTGGTCAGCGAATGCAAGCTGCTGAACCCGTCGAAGAC
This sequence comes from Geobacteraceae bacterium, assembly GCA_041500085.1. Taxonomy (GTDB): domain Bacteria; phylum Desulfobacterota; class Desulfuromonadia; order Geobacterales; family DSM-12255; genus VEOV01. Next base: position 4,530 of record JBGQLM010000034.1, on the reverse strand, counting down.
CCTGCCTTTCACGCTTGACGAATATGTGGATGTGGCCGAGAACCTTCGCCTCAAGTACCGGTATCTGGACCTTCGCCGGCCGCAGCTCCAGGAGAGCATGATCCTCCGCTCCAAAGTCGCGCAGACGACCCGTCGCTATCTGAGCGAGAACGGTTTTCTCGAGATAGAGACCCCGTTTCTCACCAAATCCACCCCTGAAGGTGCCCGTGACTTTCTTGTCCCGTCGAGAATAATCAAGGGGCAGTTCTATGCGCTTCCGCAGTCTCCGCAGATCTTCAAGCAGATACTGATGATCTCCGGTTTTGACCGCTACTTCCAGGTCGTCCGCTGCTTCAGGGACGAGGACCTGAGGGCCGACCGCCAGCCCGAGTTCACCCAGATCGACTGCGAGATGTCCTTCATCGACCGTGATGATATCATCAGGATGATGGAGGGCTTGATTGCTACTATCTTCCGGGAAGCAAAAGGGGTCGAAATAGAGCTTCCTGTCCAGAGAATGACCTACCAGGAGGCGATCAGAAGATTCGGCGTGGACAACCCCGATCTCCGTTTCGGGCTTGAACTGGTAGATCTGACCGATATTGTCAAAGGCTCCGGCTTCAAGGTTTTTGCCGATGTAGCGGCAGGCGGCGGTATCATCAAAGGGATCAATGCCAAGAAATGTGCCACCTTCTCCCGCAAGGAGATTGACGATCTTACGGAATTCGTGAAGATCTACGGCGCTAAGGGGCTGGCTTATGTAAAGATCGAGAACGGCGAATGGCATTCACCCATTGCCAAGTTCTTCACGGCGGACGAGATTGCCGCGATGAACAAGGCTTATGGTGCAGAAGAGGGCGATCTGCTTCTTTTTGTAGCCGACAAGCCCAAAGTGGTCAATGACTCTCTGGGCAAGCTCAGGAACCTGCTGGCAAAGAATCTCGGCCTGCTCGACAAGAACAGATTTGTTTTTGTCTGGATCACCGACTTTCCGCTGCTTGAATGGGATGAAGACGAAAAGCGCTGGGCCGCGGTACATCACCCGTTCACCGCTCCGATGGATGAAGATGTCGACTATGTCGAGTCCGATCCCGGTCGATGCCGGGCCAAGGCCTATGATCTGGTCCTCAACGGTAACGAGATCGGCGGCGGCTCCATCAGGATCCATCAGGAGGTCATCCAGTCGCTGATGTTCAAGATGCTGGGGCACTCCGAAGAGGACAAGCGCTCAAAGTTCGGCTTCCTGCTCGATGCACTCGAATACGGCACGCCTCCCCACGGCGGGATTGCCTTCGGTCTGGATCGCCTCGTCATGCTCCTTACCGGTAGCGAATCGATTCGTGATGTCATCGCTTTCCCCAAAACCCAAAGAGGAACCTGTCTCATGTCCGAGGCGCCTTCGTCGGTTGACGACAAGCAGTTGAGAGAGCTTGGCATTAAAACGCTTGCCAAGTAGGAGAGTTATTGAAGCGATTTTACCGATCATGTCTAAGCGGGATTCTTCTGCTGATTGTTGCTGCCTGTGCAGCACCGGTCTCAAGATTCAGAAATGAGTCCGTGATGGCTCTTCAAAAGGTGAGAGCTTCCGGTTTGGAAGCTCTTTTTCCTTTGGAGGCAAAGGATTTTTACAGCACGGTCAATCAGGGCGATTCCGAACATGCAAAAGGGGATATTTCTGCAGCCGATGCCTATTATAGCCTGGCAGTCGGCAAGGCGGATATTCTCAAGAAGCTTTACCGGGAAGAGCTCAAGAGAAGAGAAGCCGCCGCCGCTCTTGAGCTTGAAAAGAAACGTAAGGCTGAAGCTGAACTTGAACTTCAGAAGCAGAAGGAGCGCGAGCAGGCTGAAGAGCTTGCGCGCGAAGCTTCACGGATAAAGAGGCTTGAAGCCGAAAAAGCCGAGGCTCGCAGAAAAGCCGAAAGGAGCAGGCAGGAGAAAGAGCCGCCGCTGGTTTCGCGGCATACGGTCAAGCGTGGTGAAACCCTTCCCCAGATAGCAGCGGCGTTGGAAGTGTATGGCGACGCCTCTTTATGGCCGCTGATTTACAAGGCAAACCGCGATCAGATAAGCAATCCTGCCGTTCTCTGGCCGGGACAGGCACTCCGTATTCCCCGCAACGCCGACAAGAACGATATAAATGAAGCGCGGCGTTTTGCCTCTGAGCATTCCCTGAGATAATATCGTCTATAAAGTCATAAGGTTCCCTTCTCAAGATACCTGATTTTCGCTTGACACCAATTTCCTCTTTGTATACTGTATACAAACTTTTCCCTTCCATTAATCAAATTAAATTCGCTTTTACTTTTAGTAAATTACAGGAATCCCTCTAAGTAAATCTTCCGGGAATACTGGCATAAAAAATCAAGGAGAGAATATGACGACACAAACAGCAAAGATCATCTGGTCGAAAATTGATGAAGCACCCGCACTGGCAACGTACTCGTTACTCCCCATCGTCAATGCCTTCACGAAGGCAGCCGGTGTTGTCGTTGAAACAAGGGATATCTCTGTTGCAGGAAGGATTATCGCAAATTTTCCCGATCACCTGACAGAGAGTCAGAGAATGCCGGATTACCTTGCCGAACTGGGCACGCTTACCCAGAAGCCGGAAGCCAATATCATCAAGCTGCCCAACGTCAGTGCTTCGATTCCTCAGCTGAAAGCGGCCATCAAGGAACTGCAGGAGCAGGGCTACAAGCTTCCTGATTATCCGGAAGAGCCGAAAACCGATGCCGAGAAAGAGCTGAATGCACGTTATGCCAAATGTCTCGGCAGTGCCGTTAACCCGGTCCTGAGAGAAGGAAACTCCGATAGAAGATCAGCGCGCGCCGTAAAGGAATATGCCAAGAAGTTTCCGCATAAGATGGGCGCCTGGGCTCCTGATTGCAAGACCCATGTATCGCATATGACCACCGGTGATTTCTATCACAGCGAAAAATCGGTGACCATGCAGAAGGCCGGAAACGTCAAGATCGAGTTTGTCGATCAGGCTGGCAACGTCAAGGTTCTGAAAGATAAGCTTGCTCTTCAGGCAGGCGAAGTGCTCGATGGTGCGTTCATGAGCGTTAAAGCGCTGCGTAAATTCATCGCCGAGCAGATCGATGATGCCAAGGCAAAGGGGGTGCTGTTCTCCGTGCACCTCAAAGCCACCATGATGAAGATCTCCGATCCGATCATGTTCGGTCATTTCGTCTCCGTCTTCTACAAGGATGTCTTCGAAAAGCATGCTGCAACCTTTAATGAACTGGGTGTTAATCCGGATCTCGGCATGGGTGACCTCTATGCAAAAATCGAGAAGCTGCCGGCAGCCAAAAAGGCAGAGATCGAAGCCGACATTCAGGAAGTGTACAAGAAGCAGCCCCCTCTGGCGATGGTGGACTCCGACAAAGGGATCACCAATCTTCATGCCAGCAACGACATCATCATCGATGCCTCCATGCCGGTCGTTATCCGCGATTCAGGCGGGATGTGGGGTCCGGACGGGAAGCTGCACGACGTCAAGTGCGTGGTCCCCGACACCTCCTACTCGGAGTGGTACCAGGTCTGCATCGATTTCTGCAAGAAGAACGGCCAGTTCGATCCGACGACCATGGGTTCTGTTTCCAACGTCGGTCTCATGGCGCAGAAGGCAGAGGAGTACGGTTCACACGACAAGACTTTCAAGATTCCGGCTAACGGCATAGTACGCGTTGTCGACGAATCGGGCGCAGTACTGATCCAGCATACCGTGGAAGAAGGAGATATCTGGCGCGGCTGCCAGGCAAAAGACCTGCCTATCCAGGATTGGGTCAAGCTGGCGGTAAGAAGGGCACGGGCAACCGGAGCACCGGCTATCTTCTGGCTGGACAAGAATCGCGGTCATGATGCTCAGATGATCGAAAAGGTCAACAAATACCTGAAGGATCAGGATACGAGCGGTCTCGATATCAGGATTATGGCTCCCGTGGATGCAATGCTGTTCGCGTGCCAGAGGGCAAAGGAAGGCAAAGATACAATCACCGTAAGCGGCAATGCCCTCAGGGATTACCTGACTGACCTCTTCCCGATTCTCGAACTCGGTACCAGTGCCAAGATGCTCTCCATCGTGCCGCTGCTGGCCGGTGGCGGATTGTTCGAAACAGGGGCCGGCGGCTCAGCTCCCAAGCATGTTCAGCAGTTTGTCCAGGAAGGGTACCTGCGCTGGGATTCGCTCGGTGAGTTCCTTGCTCTTGGCGTATCTCTTGAGCATCTTGCTGCTACTTTCAAAAATGAAAAGGCACAGCTTCTGGCTGATACGCTCGATCAGGCCAACACCAAGTTCCTGGACAACAATAAGAACCCGGCCCGCAAGGTCGGCCAGATCGATAACCGTGGCAGTCACTTCTACCTGGCAATGTACTGGGCCGAGGCTCTGGCCGCTCAGACCAAGGACAAGGATCTGGCAGCTAATTTTACCAAAGTGGCGAAGCAACTTCAGGAGAATGAGGCAAAGATCAACGAGGAGCTGATCGGCGCCCAGGGTAAACCACAGGATATCGGCGGCTACTACATGCCGGATCCGGTCAAGACCGA
>JBGQLM010000033.1:0-31150 GCA_041500085.1 Geobacteraceae bacterium | reverse complement strand
TCCCTCACCAGGTCAGTGCGGTCGAAGTAGATCTCGTTGCGTACGATCTTCCCGTTCTCGTTGAATTTCATGAAGCAGAGCGCGGTACACTCGATCACCACCTTCTCCCCAATCGGAATACGGGCATGCAGCCGATTCGCAAACCCGCCGTCCACCAGCGGCATCGGCTCCAGCTGGGTCCAGACCCAGGCCGGGTTATGAGCCAGCACGCGGGAGAAATAGATGGTCAACTGCTCCTTTCCCTTGATTCCGGCGGGACGGCCCGGATCCAGGAAAAATGCGTCGTCGGCATAAAAGGCCAGCAGCCGTTCGGGATTGTTGCCGGTCCAGGCTGGCAGCCACTGATCGGTAAAAGCTCTTGCTGCGTCGGTCGTCATCATTGGATAGGCTCCTCGTTAATATGAATTTCCTTTTTATGCGAAGCTCAGCCCGCTGTCAATGCGAAATAAGGACCGGCATGGTCATGTGGTTCATCAGGTGCCGGGCGACCGGCCCCAGGGTGAACACGCCGCGGCGGTTCGGGGCAAAGGCTCCCATAGCCAACATATCCATCTTCTGTTCGCAGGCGTGATTCAGCAGCACATCGCCGACCGGAGAACCGGCTGAGGTCAGGACCTGATCGTGTGTGGCCGCTATCCCGTGGCAGGCCAGATACTCGCACAGCCTCAGGGCGTCATTTTCTGCTTTTTCGTCGTTAGTCCCCTGGGTGCTGACCGTGACCACACTGATATACCGGGCTTTTTCCAGAATCGACATGGCATCGTTTACGATTCGTGACGACTCGCGCCCGGCCCGCCAGGCGATCATCACCCGCTCGCCGGAAACGGTGAAACTGCCGGCATATGGAACAACCAGTAACGGCCGGCCCGTTCCCAGCCCGAGCCGCTCGGGGAGGTCTACCGGTGTAGTGCTGTTTTGTGCGCCGTGGTCCGGCTGGCTGACGATTACCAGATCTGAATAGTAGGCGTAAATGTCGATGATCTCCGAGATGCCGACGCCGACCACCGGCCAGTCCACATAATGCCATTCAGCGGATATGCCGGCCTGGGAAGCCTTTTCGCTGAAAAGCGCTTCGATCCTGGTGACCGCTTCTGTTTCTCCAGTGGCAGGGCCCGGGGTGTAATACGAGTGCGTGACTACATAAATACCCTTGAGACGGGCTCCATGCAGTAGTGCCATATTGATTGCCAGATCGATTCTCGCCGGGCAGCCGGCCGAATTGTCGAGGTGCAGGAGTATGTCTTTGAATGCCATAACTGCTCCTTATGATTACCATTCTCGGGGGAGGAAAAGGCCGGGTTTCCCCTTAAGGTCCAGCAGACAGCGGTCGGCGCTATTTAAGGCGCCAGCTGGAAACGTTTTATCATCCGCTGGCGGTAATCGATGATCTCCTTGCGCAGAGAGGCCAGCTTGGACATTTTCTCATCCAGATTGTTGACATGTTTATCGAGCATCTCGATCAGGCGAGGGATCACGCGGTCAGTCTCCTTTGCTTCGGCGTAGACCGCATCGAGTTCCTGCATCTCCCTGATGGACAGTCCCAGCTCTTTAAGACGCAGAATGAACTTGAGCTTGCGCACGTCAGAGGGAGCATAGACCCGTACCGCTCCTTCAAGTCGCTGCGGAGGAGACATGATTCCCATCTCTTCGTAGTAGCGCAGTGTTCTCGTCGTTAGGCCGATACTTTTGGCCAGATTGCCGATCGAAATGAACTCTTCATTGTTGTCAGTTTTCATGATAATAACCGCCCCGGATTTTCGAGTTGCTTGCAGTTTTGGCAAATTGCCATGTATTCCAAGTATTTATTGTCAGGAGATTAAGTCAAGCTGATAGCGGCTATTTAAAACTTTCAGCAAAGTTTCAACCCCCCGCAGTGCGGCGCGAAGCTGGTCCCGTTCCCGTTCCGTTAAAACAAGAGGATCGACAAAATTGTCCGGGTCCCTGCCCGTTGACATGGTAATCAACTGCTTTTCCAGACGCATTTTTATCAAAAAAGAAAAAGCATCCCGAATAATCTCCAGGTCTTGATCTGAAATCAGACGCAGATGCTGGAGCCGCTCCAGTTTTGACCATGTTGTCCCTCCCATGATGCCCGACTCCAGGGCAATCAGACCGATTCCCTTGGTCAGGGCGAAAAGACCTCCTTTTTTTAAATCAAGTTTTCCTCGCTGGTCTCCTTTCCTTTCGACCAGCAGTCGCCCGAACATGCCGATGGGCGGCTTAAAGCGTATAATATTACGCGCCATGTGCGGAAAAAAAATCGAGTTGCGGCGAGCGCACTCGCATATGTGCGCGCGTAGTTCATCTTCAAGCGATTTTTCCCCATGCAGTACCCGCAGATCTTGAAAAACGCCGAATTTTACGGTTTCGTCTGGTCCGGGCATGGCTAACCATTGTTCGGTCAGTTGCCTCCATTCCGACAGACTGTGACACCAGTCAGGGTTGTTCGCCATCATATTCCCCGGGCAGAGCGGCACGCCGACGGACTCCAGGGCTGAGACGATCAGTTCTGCAAAGAGCCGGGTTTCGGCCCGTTGCTCTGAAGTAAAGTCGTCCCGGTAGACGATAGCGTTGTCCTGGTCGGTGCGCAAGGTCTGCTCTTCGCGGCCCTCGCTCCCCATTGCCAGAAAAGCGGCTCCCAGAGGAAGGCGAACGTTATGGCTGCAGTCGAGGATATAGATCAGTCGCTGGGTTAACGTGTCATTAAAGTGGGCGATGAGTTGAATAAGACTTTGTGCATCTGCATTGGTTTTGACGGCATATTGCAGCATTTCCGTCATTTTGCTGCCAATGAGTCGCAGATGCTCGATGGTCGTCGCTGATTCAATCTCCTGAACAAGATAAAGAGGAGTGCGGGTCTGAATCCGCAGCAGGTCGGTGTCGGTTATCACCCCGGATAGTCGGTCGGATTCATCTACCACTACCAGACGATGGATATTATGTTTCGCCATCAAAAATATGGCCTTGAAAAGATGATCGCTGGTGCGAATCGTTATAAGCCCGGTTTTCATTACTTCACGTACTGTCAAAGTCTCGATCTTGTTGACCGCATCAGCAACCAGGTTGCGCAGGTCACGCAGCGTAACGATACCGACCGGCGTTTCGTGGTCTACCACCACGATGCCTGATATATTGGCGGTCTTCATAAGCCGGGCCATCTCCACCAGCCCCAGTTCGGGGGAGCAGATTATTGCGGGCCCTTGGCATACAGAGCCAACCGGCATAAAATAATAATTGTCTTCGGTTAAAGAATTATTCGGCACATAAACTCCACGCTATCGGTATTCTCCCCCAATAAGGGAGCTCAAGCGAAATCTTTGCGGGAACGGTCATGCCGGTGCGTTCGCTCATAAGCCCAACGGAGTTCCTTGTATTGCAGTTATTGTTCGTTAAAGTTTCTATTACTCTTTCTTAATGACATTTTCAAGAGCTCTTTGGCTCAAAAAGCGGTCAAGAGAATATCTCCGTACCGCTTTTTATGAGACTGTTTAATGTTTTCAGCTTTCAAGGCCATGCCCCCACCGAAACAGGGGCATGGCCTTGACAATTCTCTAAGCTTTCACATCCGATGAGTGAATCTGTTTCATAAAGGCATTAACATCAGCAGGTACTTTCCCATCAATCTTGGAGACGATATAAACCGTCAAAAATGCCAGCGGGACAGTAACCAGGCCCGGGATTTTCCACTGCATCCATATCGGCAGGGTTTTTACAAAGAAAATCATATAGCATGAGGAAGCAAGGCCTATCACCATTCCCCATATCGCACCCTTTTCGGTCATGCCACGCCACCAGACTCCCATCAGGAATATAGGAGCAAAGGTACTTGCTGCAACATTGAAGGCAAGTCCTACCAGATGACCGATAGACGCCTTTTGGACCAGTAAGCCAAGTATCCCGTAAAGCACCCCGATGATGACAACCGAAACCTTGCCAGCCACGACCTTTTGCTGCTCCGTTGCGTTCTTGTTGATGAAGTGGGTGAAAACATCATGGCCTAAAGCACCGGAACAGGCGATGAACAGGCCGGACAGGTTCGAGAATACTGCGGCAAAAGCACCGGCAACAACAATTCCCAGTAACCACTTGCCACCGACAATATTTGCTACTGTGGGTACAACCATGTTTGTACCGCCGATGACAAACGCCTTCAGGTTCTCCGGAGAAAGGGTGCCTGCCTTGGCTCCCTCAAGAAACAGATACCTGCCTACAACACCCAGGTACAGGGCGATTGCAAAGAAAGTGCTGGCGATGGCTATGGCGAACAAGGCAGAGTATCTGGCTTCTTTGGCTGACGGGTTCGTGTAGAAACGGAGCAGAATATGTGGCAATCCTATTGTGCCGAACGACAATCCGATAACCATGGAAAGGGATTCTATCGGATTTTTAAAAACTCCGCCGCCGATATATGACCATTTCACCCCGTTGGCGACCAGGTCTTTTCCATCCTTGGTATATGCAGCTGTACCGGGTACGGGACCTGTCCAGCTTGCAATCAGGTCAAGTAATTTTCCGTAATGGAGACCCATGTAAATAGCGCCACCCAGAAGTATCAGAAATGCTCCGAAGCGTATCCATACCTCCAGTGCCTGATTGATGGTGGTTCCTTTCATGCCGCCGACACCGACATAAAAGATCATTACCGTAACAATAAGGATCACCCCGGCCTCATAGGAGGTGCCGAAAAACAGCTGCAGAATCTGGGCTCCGCCAAGTATTTGGGGTGCTGCATAAAAACCGGAAATAGATAAAACGACAATGACCGCAATTAAACGGGCTTGTGGGCTGTGGAAGCGTTCTGCCAAAAAGTCGGGTACAGTGAATTTCCCGAATTTCCGTAGCGGACCCGCGACAAATAGTGCCAGTACTGTCAAACCGACGGAGAAACAGAAGGTATAGAAGATGCCGTCGTAACCAAGAGAGAATGTCAGGCCTGCAAGGCCCAGGAAGGTTGCAGCACTCAGGTAGTCCCCGGCAATGGCAGAGCCGTTCATCAACCACCCGAAACTTCGCCCTCCGACATAGAAATCTACAGTGCTTGTCGAATACTTTTTGGTGGCAAACGTGACGGCAATAATAGTTCCCAGGAGTATCAATGTGAATAGATATTTAGGTTCCATGGATCAGGCCCCCTTTTCATTTTTTAAGTTTTTCGATACTCTGCTCTGGTAATAAAGCACATGCAGCCATGCAATAAATGTCGCCATAAACATCGCCACAATGGATGTTGCAAACCAGGTTACTGTCATGCCTCCCCAAAGGACGGTTTTCATTATTTCCGGTGATGTCCAGTTCATAATGGTTACCGTCAATAGAAACGCAAAGTAAACAACAGCCAGCAACACGCTGACTTTCACTTCTTCGGACATGTTGGCGGAAGTCTCTTCATCCAACGGCGGTAGATCCTTGTAGTCGATGGTACCAACTTTTTCATTCGCCATAATTTGTTCCCTCCTTTATCTGATTTAGCAACCTGTGTGCCCTTCGGAAGCGATTTTCATACTAAAACGGTGTTCATTAAAGCGGGCGGTTAACGTAATGGTCCAATATGTAAGGTATTTTCAAATAGCAAGAGCAGACGTTCGCTTTTCGGTCTGAGTCGGCTAGATTGAATATAGCGCAGGTTTTAATCGCATTACAAGCTAAAAACGCAATTATTAAAAAAGAGTTTTATAAATGCTTGACATAAACGTAAAGAGCCCTTAGTCTGATATTAACGGGATACCATTCAGCTCGAAAGAAACGGTTGCGGCAAAGGGAGCCAAGGCTGACAAATTCTGAATCGACAGTAGTTTTAAGCTGAGCCGTTTAATGAAGCATTGTCGAGACGGAGTCGATGCGCTTCAAACGTAAACCGTAACAAGTCTCCCGATATCTTCTCAGAATCAACCGAATATCAAATATCAAAAGAGATGGCATAAGGCAAACTACAGAACGATGGTTTGTCATCAGTATTAAGGGATCATTTCTTCACAAGGAGGAATATTTTTTTATGCAGATAACGACTCAACCATTCCAGGCCGCTCACAAGGTTCGTTTCGTGACCGCCACCAGCCTTTTCGACGGTCACGATGCCACCATTAATGTAATCCGCCGTATCCTTCAGTCTTCGGGTGCCGAGGTAATCCATCTGGGTCACAACCGTTCCGTGGAAGAGATCGTTACCGCGGCAATTCAGGAAGATGCCCAGGGTATTGCGGTCAGCTGCTATCAGGGTGGTCACATCGAATTTTTCAAGTACATCATAGATCTGCTTCGCGAACGTGGCGAAGGGCACATAAAGGTGTTCGGCGGAGGCGGCGGGGTAATTGTGCCGGACGAGATCGCCGAGATCGAAGGACACGGCGTCCGTAAAATATTCTCTCCGGAAGATGGCAGGCGCATGGGCCTGCAGGGGATGATCAACCTCATGCTCCAGGAGTGCGATTTTGCCGTAGAGCGGGACACTTCAGTAGAGATAGGCAGGCTTAAAGAGCAGGATGTCCGCGCGGTCAATACTCTGGTCACTCTGGCCGAGCAGGCGGTACACGACCATTCTGCCGGCTATGGTGCGGTCAGGGAGACGATCCGGGCCATGGCTCAGGATGTGCCGGTAATCGGAATTACGGGGACCGGCGGTGCGGGCAAGAGCTCGATCACCGACGAACTGGTGCTGCGCTTCACCAGGGACTTCCCTGACAGAAGTGTTGCCATCCTGGCGGTCGATCCTTCCCGTCAGCGGACCGGTGGCGCCCTTCTGGGCGACCGGATCAGGATGAACTCGATCAATTCCAGCCGGATCTACATGCGTTCCCTGGCTACCCGCGATTCACAGACCGAACTTTCGCTTGCCATCCAGGATGCCATCGATGTTGTGAAAGCCGCCGGATTCGATCTGGTTTTTGTCGAGACAAGCGGCATAGGGCAGGGGAACGCCGGGGTGGTCGGCATCTGCGACGTTTCCCTGTATGTCATGACCTGCGAGTTCGGCGCTCCCACCCAGCTTGAGAAAATCGACATGCTTGACTTCGCCGATCTGGTTGCCATCAACAAGTTTGAGCGTAAGGGCGCCGAGGATGCCTTGAGGAATGTCCGTAAGCAGTATCGCCGCAACCGCAATCTCTTCGATGTGGCTGATGAGTCGCTTCCGGTTTTCGGCACCATCGCCTCCCAGTTCAATGATCCGGGCACCAACGTCCTTTACCGGGCGCTGCTTGACGCTGTAAACGCCAAAAAGGGGAGTTCCTGGCGGTCGTCCCTTCAGGTTACGGAAAAAGAGAGCCTGAAAAAGTACATTATCCCGCCTGACCGGGTTCACTACCTGGGCGAGATCGTCCATACCGTGCGCGGCTATCGCAAGCAGGTCGGCGAGCAGTCTGCAGTTGCCAGGCGTCTGTTCCAGTTGAACGGCGCCAGGGAAGTGCTGGGAGAATCAGCAGCAATCGGGGAGATCGACAGCAAAATTGCTTTCTTCGAGGCCGGTTTGCATGAGGAGCCCAAAAAGATACTCAAAGAGTGGCCCGAACTGAAAGCCTCCTACCGCCGCGATCAGCTCGTGACAAAAGTCAGGGACAAGGAGATCAGGAGCGACCTTTATACGGTCACGCTTTCCGGGACGAAAATCCCCAAGGTCTGTATCCCGGATTTTGCCGACTGGGGCGAGATCCTCCGCTGGAGCATGCTGGAAAATGTCCCGGGATATTTCCCTTTCACGGCCGGGGTATTCCCGTTCAAGCGGGCCGAAGAGGACCCGAAGCGCCAGTTCGCCGGGGAGGGGACTCCCGAGCGGACGAACCGGCGTTTTCACTACCTCTGCAAGGATGATGACGCCAAGCGCCTGTCCACGGCTTTTGACAGCGTTACCCTTTATGGCGAGGATCCGGACTATCCGCCCGACATCTACGGCAAGGTGGGGGAGAGCGGTGTTTCGATCTGCACCGTAGATGACATGAAAAAGCTTTTTGCCGGGTTTGATCTCTGTGCCCCCAATACCAGCGTCTCTATCACGATCAACGGCCCTGCGCCGATGATGCTGGCGTTTTTCTTCAATGCGGCAATCGATCAGCAGGTGGACCTGTTCATCCGGAAAAACAGCAGAACGCCGACTGATGCAGAATACGAAGAAATTCGCGATTGCACCCTTCAGACTGTTCGCGGGACCGTGCAGGCGGATATCCTCAAGGAGGACCAGGGGCAGAACACCTGTATTTTCTCCACCGAATTCGCCCTGAAGATGATGGGAGACATTCAGCAGTACTTCATCGAAAAGAAGGTCCGCAACTACTACTCGGTATCCATCAGCGGCTACCACATCGCCGAAGCCGGAGCCAACCCGATCAGCCAGCTCGCCTTTACCCTTTCCAATGGCTTTACCTTTGTCGAATATTACCTTTCACGCGGCATGGATATCGATGATTTTGCCGCCAACCTCTCCTACTTCTTTTCCAATGGCCTCGATCCGGAATATACGGTTATCGGCCGCGTGGCCCGGCGGATCTGGGCGATCGCCATGCGGGAGAAGTACGGCGCCAATGATCGCAGCCAGAAACTCAAGTATCATATCCAGACGAGCGGAAGGTCGCTGCATGCGCAGGAAATGGATTTCAACGACATCCGCACAACTCTCCAGGCGCTGATGGCCATTTATGACAACTGCAACTCCCTGCACACCAATGCCTATAACGAGGCGGTCACGACCCCCACCGAGGAGTCGGTACGGCGCGCCATGGCGATCCAGATGATCATCACCAAGGAGTTCGGCCTGACCAAAAACGAGAATTCTCTGCAGGGCTCCTTCATTATCGAGGAGTTGACAGATCTGGTGGAAGAGGCGGTATTGGCCGAGTTCGAGCGGATCGACCAGCGGGGCGGAGTACTTGGTGCCATGGAGACGCAGTACCAGCGTTCAAGAATCCAGGACGAGTCGATGCTTTATGAACACAAGAAGCACAGTGGTGAACTCCCCATCGTCGGTGTGAACACGTTCCTCAATCCGCGGGCCGATGAGGAAGGCTTCAATGTGCCGGGTGAGTTGGCGCGCGCTACCAGAGAGGAGAAGGAGCAGCAGATACTGAATTTGCGGGCATTCCAGGAACTGAACAGCCTCAAGGCGACGGCAGCTCTGAAGCGCCTGCAGGAAACGGCCATCGCAGGTGGCAACATCTTTGCCGATCTGATGGATACGGTCAAGGTGGCGTCGCTGGGGCAGATCAGCCATGCGCTGTACGAGGTCGGAGGAAAATACCGCCGCAACATGTGAGGGGCGGGCGCGACCTTCCGACCACCTCGGCGTCTGTCCTCGGAGTTAACGTGCTCGACGTAGCGCTGCTACGCCTGCGCCGTAACTCCTGCGGGATACACCGATCTGGCCGAAATCTCGCGCCCGGTTGGTTTTTTCGGGCTTTTGTCTCCAGTGTGCTAGCAATTAATGTGGAGCCTCTCTTTACCCTTGGGACGAAGCGTCTATACTTTGGCAGGAAGGGAATAATTTGATACGGAGGGAGTTGTCGATGCTGACTAAAATGCAATCTGAACAGCGAATTATCAAGCTGCAGCAGGAGCTCAAATCAAAGGGGATCGACGGAGCCCTGATTATTTACCCCATCGATGTCTATTACTTCAGCGGGACACGTCAAAATGGCACGCTTTGGGTTCCCGCGGAAGGGAACCCGATGCTCATGGTTCGCAAGAGCTTCGTCCGCGCCGTGAAAGAGAGCCTCATAGAAGACACCCGACCGTTTCCTTCCAGCAAAGAGTTTCCCGCCCTGTTCAGCGAGGCGGTGAAAAAGGTCGGCATGACCTTCGATATCATTCCTGTTCAGCAGTTCAACTACTACGCCAAGCTCTTGCCTGGACGTGAGTTGGTTGATATCTCGGGTATCAATCGCGAAATCCGCTCGATCAAGTCCGCCTGGGAACTTGACCAGATACGTCGCAGCGGCTCCATGCTCTGCAGCGTCTTCAGCCAGGTCCCCGACTTTCTCCGGGCCGGGATGAGGGAGCTCGACGTGGCTGCCGAAGTCGAAATTCGTCTGCGCAAAATTGGCAGCGAAGGATATATCCGGATGCGCGCCTTCAATCAGGAGCTGTTTCATGGGCTGGCGGTCTCTTCGTCATCTGCAGCCGAGCCGGGTTTTTTCGACGGTGCGGTTACCGGCAGGGGACTGTCAAGCGCCTCGCCGCATGGTGCATCAACCGACATCATACAGCCGGATACGCCGGTATTTATTGATTACACCGGAGTATTCAACGGCTATATCACCGACATGACCCGCATCTTTGTTATCGGCACCCTGAGCCCGGAGTTGAAGCACGCCTTCGCAACGTCACTCGCCATTCAGAAGTATCTTGTCGACAATCTCAAGCCGGGCGCCATCTGCGAGGAGCTCTTTGTCAAGTCGGCGGAAATGGCCGAGCAGGGCGGTTTGGCAAAGAATTACATGGGTGCGCCCGGGGAAAATGCAAAATTCGTCGGACATGGCGTGGGGCTGGAGCTGGATGAATTCCCGGTCCTGGCCCAGGGTTTCAAGGTGCCACTTCAGCTTGGTCAGGCCATCGCGATTGAACCGAAATTCGTAATTCCGGGTCAAGGTGTGATCGGAATAGAAAACACCTTTGCCGTTACTTCAACCGGTGGTGAAAAGCTCACCGACATGCCGGACGACATAATCTATATTCGATAAACACATTAGTTCAAAATACAGTTTTATTTATGATTGACTTGAACGTAAGCGTAATGTAAATTGAGAGTATCTATTTACCAGGAGGTTTCGGAATGAGTGACAACGTATATGTCGTGGAGGCAAAGAGAACCCCTTTTGGTTCCTTTGGCGGAATATTTGCCGATGTTGAAGCTCCGGTGCTAGCTTCGGCAGTTATCAAAGGTCTTCTGAAGAGCAGCGCTCTTCCCCCCGAAGCAGTGGACGAAGTCATCATAGGGCAGGTGCTATCCGGCGGCTGCGGACAGGCGCCGGCCCGTCAGGCGATGCGGATGGCCGGTATCCCTGATTCAACTCCTGCCATGACGATCAACAAGGTTTGCGGAAGCGGTCTGAAAGCCGTCATGCTTGCATCTGACAGCATAAGGCTCGGTAATGCGGAGATTGCCGTTGCCGGCGGGATGGAGAACATGTCACTGGCCCCCTATATACTTAAAAAAGGGCGGAACGGTTACAGGATGGGGCACGGCGAGTTGCTCGATCTGATGATCTACGACGGCCTTAGCGATCCTGACACCGGCAGGCATATGGGTGATATCGGCGAGGCGAGTGCTGAGCGTGCCGGCTTGACCCGCCAGAAGCAGGACGACTTCGCTGCCCGCTCATATCAGCTGGCACAGTCTGCTGTTGCCGGCGGCGTCTTTGCGGACGAGATCATACCGTTTCTGAAGAAGAGCAGAAAGGGCGATGAAGTGTTATCGACGGATGAAGAGCCGTTCAGGGGCGACCCGGCCAAGCTGTCGCAGTTGAAGGCCGTCTTCAAAAAAGACGGCACTATTACGGCCGGCAATGCCTCCACAATCAGTGACGGAGCCGCCCTGCTTCTTTTGTGCGGAGATGCAGGGTTGAAAAAGTTCGGGCTCAAGCCGAAAGCCAGGATCGTTGCTTCGGCAACGGCCAGCATGCATCCGGACTACTTCCCGGAAGCTCCGGTCACGGCTATCGAGAAAGTCTGCGCAAAAGCAGGGCTGAAGATTGATGCAATCGACCTTTTCGAAATCAACGAGGCATTTGCCTCGGTGGCGCTCATCGCTATCAAAAGTCTCAATCTGCCCCTTGATAAAGTCAACGTCAACGGCGGCGCTTGCGCAATCGGTCATCCGATCGGCGCCAGCGGCGCAAGACTGGCAGGAACGGTCATCCGCGAACTGCACAAACGGAATCTGCGCTACGGCCTGGCCACCCTGTGTATCGGCGGCGGGGAAGCGGTGGCAGTTATTTTCGAAAGAGTATGAAATGCCACTTTTCCGCAATATCTGCGTAAGTCTTCAGGACCACTTGTGCGGCGTAGCGCTGTTTATGCCCTGTGGGTACTACGCCTCCGCGCAATCCCTCGACAGCCTTGATCTTGCGAAAAATTGACATTTCTGTGACCACAAAGAGAATTGGGAATGAGGAGGGTAATATGATCAAAAAAATTGGTGTTCTCGGCGCAGGGCAGATGGGAAACGGCATTGCCCATGTCTTCGCCCAGTATGGATTTTCCGTTGTTCTGTATGACATAGCTGCCGGCCAGCTTGAAAAGGCAGTTGCCACCATCAGGCAGAATCTTGAGCGCCAGGCGAAAAAAGGGACGATTCCCGAATCCTTGATTTCGGAAACCATGTCCCGGATATCGACCACTCAAAATATGTCAGACCTTGCCAACGTTGATTTTGCTGTTGAGGCGGTTACCGAAAACGAGGCTTTGAAGCTGGAAATCTTCCGCAAGCTTGACGAGACGGTACAGCCGTCAGCTTACCTTGCCTCAAATACCTCGTCGATTCCCATCACCAAGATTGCGTCAGTTACCAAACGTCCTGAAAAGGTGATCGGGATGCACTTCATGAATCCTGTCCCGCTGATGAAACTTGTCGAGGTCATCCGCGGCCATGCCACCAGCGACGAGACCTTCACGGTAATTTCCGGGCTTGTCGCCAGGCTCGAAAAGGAGATGGCGGTATCACAGGACTATCCCGGCTTCATCGTCAATCGTGTCCTCATTCCGATGATAAACGAGGCTGCTTTTGCCCTTTATGAAGGGATAGCGACTGTCGAGGATATCGACAAGGGGATGAAGCTCGGCACCAACCAGCCGATGGGGCCGCTCACCCTGGCAGATTTCATCGGTCTGGACACGGTTCTGGCGATTGCAAATGTCCTGTACGACGGCTTCAAGGACCCTAAATACCGTCCCTGCCCCTTGCTGGTAAAGATGGTCAATGCAGGCTATATGGGGAGAAAGTCCGGACGGGGATTTTACACTTATTGATTGCGTAATGAACATTCGTAGGGGCGGACGGCGTCCGCCCTCGGGCGCATGCCATGCGCCCCTACAGGAGGATTACATGGAATACAGCAATCTGCTTGTCGAAATCGCTGGCGGTGTTGCCACCCTAACCATAAACAGCCCACGGACGCTGAACGCTCTGAACAGTCAGGTGCTGACAGAGCTGGAGTGCGCACTCTACGAGCTCAACCTAGATGAATCCGTCAAGGTGGTAATCCTTACCGGAGCCGGTGACAAGGCTTTTGTTGCCGGAGCCGACATTAAGGAGATGTCGGAGATGAGCTCCTTTGAAGGGCATCAGTTCGGCCTGAAGGGACAGCGGGTAATGATGCTGATAGAAAAGATGACAAAGCCGGTAATTGCCGCGGTCAACGGTTATGCCCTCGGAGGCGGACTGGAACTGGCCCTGGCGTGCGATTTCATCTACGCCTCGGAAAAGGCGAAAGTCGGTTTTCCGGAGGTAACGCTCGGGATCATGCCCGGCTTCGGCGGCACTCAGAATCTGGCCCGATTGATCGGTCCGAACAAGGCCAACGAGATGATCTTCACCGGCAGGATGCTGGACGCTGTCAAGGCCAAGGCGTGGGGTATTGTCAACGAGACCTTTCCTCCCGAGGAGCTGCTCCCCAGGGTCATGGAGGTTGCCAAAGGCATTGCCGGGGTCGGAACGCTTGGTGTGGCCTATGCCAAGAATGCCATTGCCAATGGTCTGAATATGGGCAAGGAGGACGGCTTCCGCTATGAAGCAACGCTGTTCGGCGTCCTCTTCGCTACCGAGGACCAGAAAGAGGGGATGGGCGCCTTTGTGGAGAAGAGGAAGGCTGAATTCAAGGGCCGGTGACGTAGGGGCGACGCATGCGTCGCCCAAAATGCGGATTGTTTCCAGGGCGAGGCATGCCTCGCCCCTACAGAAAATACGGGAGGATCGAGCATGAATTTCGAATTGAGCCAGGACCACAAGGTGTTGCAGAACAGCGTAAGGGACTTTGTCAACAAGGAGATCAAGCCGTTGGCCATCAAGATCGACGAAGATCACATGATCCCGGATGATCTGGTCGAAAAGATGAGTGCCATGGGGCTGATGGGGAGTTATATCTCCGACGAATACGAGGGTGCAGGTCTGGACATGCTCTCCTATGCCATCGTGGTGGAAGAGGTCTCCAAGGCCTGCGGCTCCAGTGGTGTGCTGATCTCGGCCCATACTTCCCTTGCCTGTGATCCGATCTACCGTTTCGGCACCGAGGCGCAGAAGAAGAAATATCTCCCTGACCTGGCCACCGGCAGGAAGATCGGCTGCATCCTCCTTACTGAACCGGATGTCGGGAGCGACGTCTCCGGCATGGCGACCATGTACCGCCGTGAGGGGGATGAGATCGTCATCAATGGCGGTAAGACCTTCATCACCAACGGCGCCTGTCTTGGCACCGGCATTCTCTTTGCCACCCATGACAAGAGCCTCAAGCACAAGGGAATCTCCGCCTTTATCGTCGACCTGAGCCTCCCGGGTGTAACCATTCTCAAGAACGAGAAGAAGATGGGGATCCGGGGGAGCTACACGACCGCCTTTGCTTTCGACGATCTGCGTATCCCGGCAGCAAATCTGCTTGGACAGGAAGGGCAGGGATTCAAAGTCGCCATGGAGACTCTCAACGGCGGCCGGATCGGTATTGCTTCCCAGGCGCTCGGCATTGCCGAGGGGGCCTTTGAGCGGGCACTGTCCTACTCCAAGGAGCGCAAGCAGTTCGGCGCTCCGATCTGCGACCTTCAGGCGATCCAGTTCAAGCTGGCCGACATGTATTCCCGCATCGAGATGAGCAAGCTGCTTATCTACAAGGCGGCCTGGATGAAGGACAACAAGATGAACTACGCCATGGAGTCGGCCATGTGCAAGATGTGTGCGTCCGAAACAGCCATCTTTGTCACCAAGGAGGCTGTTCAGATCCATGGCGGTTACGGCTATATCGTCGATTACGAAGTTGAGCGGATGTACCGGGATGCCAAGATTACGGAGATCTACGAAGGGACGAATGAAGTACAGCGGGTCGTAATATCGAAAATGCTGCTGGCGTAGGAGGAACGTCCATATTTCCGCCATGCCGGCGTTGCCTGCGTCGATCGCTTGTGCGACGTGGCGCTGCCACGCCTCCGCGCTCCTCCTTGGCGCCTTGGCCTGACGAAAATCTGAACGTTCTGGTGCATTAATCACGTAAGTCGATCCACGAGGATGAAATTCATGGAAGTAACCCGCGAAATATACTGGAACGTCGGCCACGGCGTGGTAATCCCCATGTACTTCCTGACCGCGGCGGCCGCGGTGGTACTGGTCTGGGGATTCTGGCGGCGCCTGCCTTTCTACCGGCTCGGCAAGCCACTGAACCGCTTCGACCGTTATGAAGAGCGGGTCAGGAGCATGATCGATGACATCATCGGCCAGGAAAAGGTCGCACGGGTCAGGGACGGCGGTTTGCCGCACAACCTCTTTTTCTGGGGTTTCATGACCCTTTTTGTCGGGACCCTGTTGGTGATGGTCCAGGCAGACTTCTTTACCCCGCTCATGGGGGTGAATATCCTCTCCGGCGAATTCTACAAAGCCTTTTCCCTGGTACTTGACGTTGCGGGTCTCATAGCCATTGTCATGCTCGCAGCCCTCTTTGTCCGCCGCTATTTCATCAAGCATGAAGGGCTTGAGACGAAAGACGAAGACTTTATCATCCACACGCTGCTCTTCAGCATCCTCCTCACCGGATTCCTGATCGAAGGGGCGCGGATGGCGGCAACGGAGATCGTACAGAATCCGGCACTGGCAAACTTCTCGCCAATCGGCAAACTGTTCGCACAACCCTTCATGGGCTTTGACGAAGCATCCATCCGGACCAGCCACAAGGTTTTCTGGTGGATTCATCTGACGCTGGTTCTCGGCTTCTTCTGTGCCATTCCGTATACCAAGCTGCGCCACATATTCACCACGAGCATCAACGGCTTCTTCATCCCTTTCGAACCGAAAGGGAGCATTCCTACTATCAACATGGAAGACGAGAGTCTGGAGCAGTACGGCGCCGCCAGGGTAACCGACCTGACCTGGAAGGACATTTTCGATGCCGACGCCTGCACCACCTGCATGCGTTGTCAGGACCGCTGTCCCGCCTGGGCCACTGCCAAGCCGCTCTCCCCCATGAAAGTGGTGCAGCAGATCGGCGAAGCGGCATTTTCCTCTCCGGAAGCAGGGCTGTGCGCCACCGTAACCGAAGACGTCCTCTGGGCCTGCACCACCTGCGGGGCGTGCCAGGATATCTGCCCCGCCAGCATCGAACATGTCAATAAGATCCTGGAAATGCGCCGCAACCTGACCCTCATGGAAGGTTCTTTTCCCGGGGACGAAGTACGGACTGCCGTCAGCAACTACGAAGTGAACGGCAACCCCTTCGGACTTGCTTTTGCCGCCCGGGGCGACTGGGCCGGCGATCTGCCGGTTAGCATCATGGGAAGCGGCGCGGAGGTCGACATCCTCTACTTTGTCGGCTGCTATGCCTCATTCGACAGGCGCAACCGCGAGGTCGCCCGGAATTTCATAAAGATCTGCGATGCGGCAGGGATCAGGGTCGGCATCCTGGGAAAAGAGGAGAAGTGCTGCGGAGAACCAGTCAGGAAGCTCGGCAACGAGTATCTCTACCAGATGATGGCGACTGAAAACATCGAACTGATAAAGGGCTACGGGGTAAAGAAGATCGTCACCACCTGTCCCCACTGCTTCAACACTCTGTCGCGGGATTACCGGGACCTGGGGCTGGATCTTCCGGTAGAGCATTACACCACCTATCTGCACAGCCTGCTCAAAAGCGGCAGCTTGAAAATCAAGGCCGAACCTTTTGCCTTCACCTACCATGATTCGTGCTACCTCGGTCGCTACATGGACATCATCGACCAGCCGCGCAGCATACTTGCGGCTGCCGGCGGCCGGATCACGGAGATGGACAAGTCGCGTTACGACAGTTTCTGCTGTGGCGGAGGCGGCGGCAGAATTCTGGCGGAGGAGAAGATCGGCTCCAAAATCAGCGAAGCCAGGGTAGAGATGGCCAGGGAAACAGGTGCGCCGTTATTGATCTCGAACTGTCCGTTCTGTCTTACCATGTTCGAGGACGGGATCAAGACGGGGGGGGCAGAAGGGCAGATAGTCGTGAAGGATCTGGCGGAGATAGTTGCAGAAAGGATTGTTTTGTAGGGGCAAGGCATGCCTTGCCCAACTTATGCTGGCTAACATGACAAGGGCGAGGCATGCCTCGCCCCTACAGGATACACGGAGGTTACCATGAAACTACTGGTCTGCATCAAACAGGTGCCGGACATGGAGTCGCGCTTCAAGCCGGATAGCAGGGGCGTCTGGTTCAGCGAAACCGATCTGGCGTGGCGGATGAACGAATATGACGAGTACGCCGTTGAAGAGGCGGTGAAGCTCCGGGAGCAGCTTGGCGAAAGTTGCGAGTTGACAGTGCTTTCCATCGGGCCTGACCGTGTAGTCGAAGCAATCAAGAAAGCTCTGGCTATGGGTGCTGACAAAGCGGTTCATGTTCAGGATCAGGAAGTTGCCACAAAGGACCCCTGGCAGATAGCCTCGGTAATTGCCGGCCATGCTAAAGAACATGCATACGACATTATCTTTACCGGCATGCAGTCACAGGATCGCGGCTCAGCCAAGGTCGGCGTGCTCACTGCGGAACAACTCGGTTACTCTTGTACGACAACACTGGTGGGATTCGCCTTTGCCGATGGTGTGATTACAGCCAAGCGCGAGTTGGAAGGCGGCATCAAAGGGGTGGTAAAGCTGAAAATACCTGCAGTCGTAACCTGTCAACTCGGGCTCAACATCCCTCGCTATCCGACCCTGCCAAATATCATGAAGGCAAAAAAGAAAGAGATTTCCGCGATACCGGTCACAGATCTGCTCAAAGAAGACCCGCTGACAGCAACGACCAGCTTCCATCCACCTGCTAAAAAAGGTGGTGGTGTGGTGCTCGAAGGTGATGTCGGAGATCTTGTCGAAAAGGTAATCGCGATACTCAAGGATAAGACCGCACTGCTTAGATGAATCAGATTAAGGCTAAGGTTGAGGTTAAGAAAAGCTGTCGAATCATCTCAACCTTAACCTCATCCTTAACCTGCTTTTAAAGGAGACACCATGAAAACTTTACTGATAGGAGAATACCGCGAAGGCAAGCTTCTCGAAACCACCTACGAACTTCTTGGTTTCGCTCAGGCCCTTGGGACCGAACCTTCACTGTTCATGGTCGGCAGTGAAAGTCAGCTGCCGGCATTTGGCGGGAGACTCTACTTTGCCAAAGCGGCAATATCAGGTGAATACAATCCTGAACTGCACAGAGACCTGATCCTGAAAGCTGTAGAACAGGAAAACCCCGACTACATAGTTTTTCTCCATTCATCCTACGGCTGGGATCTTGCCCCGAGAGTGGCCGGAAAGTTGAAGATTGCGCAGATTTCCGAAATTTCAGCCATAACGGATGGCGAATTTGAAGTCGGCTGCTGCAATGCCAAAATGCGCAGGACAGTAAAACCGGCAACAGCCAAAGCGGTCCTCACCATACAGGCAGGAGCGTTTCCGGTGCTGCAGCCGGGTGGATCTCCACAGATCCATGAACTGGCAGCAACAGCAAGCAGCAATCTTGAATTTGTCGGTTATGAACCTGCGGAAGCAAAGGATGTCGATCTCGCGAAAGCGGAAGTTATCGTCACCGCCGGCCGGGGTATCGGCAAGAAAGAAAACGTTCCGGTCATCCTTGCACTGGCAAAGGCGCTCGGCGGCGAACTTGGCGCCAGCCGTCCGGTGGTTGATGCGGGATGGGTCGAGCACAGCCATCAGGTGGGGACGACCGGCCAGACAGTCAGCCCGAAACTCTACATCGCCTGCGGAGTAAGCGGCGCTATCCAGCATCTTGCCGGCATGAAGAAATCGGACTTTATCATCGCCATAAACAAGGACAAGGATGCACCGATAGGTGAAGTCGCCGATGTGCTGGTGGTGGCGGATGTGATGCAGTTCGCACCGTCCCTGACGGCCAGACTGGCCCGCTAATAGCACGTCAGCTCGAATGCAGGTAGCGTTCTACTGCCAAATCTGAAAGGCGGAATAGATGTCACTTCTTGACGGAATACGCATACTCAACCTTGCAGTCAATCTCCCCGGTCCGGCCGCTGCCCAAAGGCTGCACGCTCTGGGCGCCAGTGTGGTCAAGGTCGAGCCCCCTGCCGGGGACCCCATGGAGATTTACCAGGCTGACTGGTACCGGGACATGGCCGCCGGCCATACGGTCATCAGGCTCGACCTGAAGGCGACTGAAGGTCTGACACGTCTCCATGAGCTGCTGGCGGAAGCGGACCTGCTGATAACCGCCTCCCGTCCGGCTGCCATGGAGCGGCTGGGCCTGGGGTGGGAGGCGCTGCATGCCCGGTATCCCGGCCTCTGCATGGCAGCCATCACCGGTTATCCGGCGCCGCGCGAAAACGAGGCCGGCCATGACCTGACCTACCAGGCGACACTCGGGCTGATCAATCCTCCCTTTATGCCGCGCACCCTCCTTGCCGACATGGCCGGAGCCGAACAGACCATTTCTGCCGGTCTGGCCCTGCTTCTGGCGCGCGAACGCGGACAGGGCGCAGGCTATGCCGAGGTTCCACTCTCCGAAGCCGCTGCGGCAATGGCAGAGCCGCTCCGCTACGGCTGCACGGCTGATGGTGCACTGCTCGGGGGCGGTATTCCGGAGTACAGCATCTATCAAACGAAAGAAGGCTGGGTTGCCGTGGCTGCCCTTGAACCGCATTTCAAAAAACGTCTGGAGAGCGAACTGGGTGTATCAACCTTGGCGCAGTATCAGGAGGTTTTCGCCACCCGCACTGCCGCAGAATGGCAGCAGTGGGGGCAGGAGCTTGATGTCCCGGTAGTTGTGATCGGCAAGTGATCAATTAGGAGGAGGTAGGCGTATGAATCTGGAGTTGACCGAAGAACAGAAACTCATCCAGGACACTGCCCGCAACTTTGCAAAGGCAGAGCTGGAACCGGTGGCGGCGCAGCTTGATCAGAGCGACGACCGCTCGCCCATGATGGCAAACCTGAAAAAGCTTGCCGAACTGGGGTTCATGGGGCTTAACGTCAAGGAGCAGTATGGCGGCACAGAGGCGGGGGTTATCGCTTTCAGCCTGGCCATGACTGAAATCGCCCGGGCCTGCGCCTCAACAGCTGTTACCGTTTCAGTGAACAATATGGTCTGCGAGGTTATCCAGACTATCGGAACCGAAGAGCAGAAGCAGGCGTATATTCCGAAGATCTGTTCCGGTGAGTTTGCTGCCGGCGGTTTCGGCCTGACAGAACCGGGCGCCGGGTCCGACCCCTCCTCCATGACCACGCAGGCGGCAAAAGACGGCGATTTCTACGTCCTGAACGGTTCCAAGATATTTATCACGAGCGCTCCCTATGCCGGCGTTTTCGTTGTCTGGGCTGTGACCGACAGGGATGCCCCGAAGGGCAAAGGAATAAGCTGCTTTCTCGTCGAAGCCGGAACGCCCGGCCTGCTAGTGGGCAAGGAAGAGCACAAGATGGGACAGCATGCCTCATCGACGAACGAACTGATCTTCGACAACTGCCGGGTTCCGGCAAGCGCCATGATGGGCAAGCTGAACGACGGCTTCAGGATTGCCGTGGCCGAACTGACCGGCGGGCGTATCGGGATCGGTTCCCTGGCCCTCGGTATCGGGCTGGCGGCCATGGACTTTGCCACCAGATACACGACCGAGCGAACCCAGTTCGGCCAGAAGATCAGCAGCTTTCAGGCTCTCCAATGGATGATGGCTGACGGCTACACCGAACTGGAGGCGGCCCGGCTCCTGCTGATGAATGCCGCCTGGCGCAAGGAGAATGGTAAGTCGTTCGCCAAGGAGGCCTCCATGGCAAAGCTGTATGCGACCGAGTCTGCGAACCGCGCCTGCTACAAGGCCATGCAGATGCTGGGAGGGTACGGCTATACCAAAGACTACCCGATCGAGCGGTTCACCCGGGATGTCCGGATAACGTCCATCTACGAGGGGACCAGCGAGATCCAGCGGCTGATAATTTCACGTGAGATCCTGCGGAATTTTACGGCATAGACTTTTAGTCATTATTTGAAGTGATTGAGAGTTGTCGGAATGAGAGCCTTAGGGCTGTTTCGTCGCAATTCTTGGCGAAATGAAGCGTAAAGCAGATATTGTCTGAGCCCGGAGGGCGAGTTTATCTGCTGTAGCAAAATGAGCTTAGAATTGCAGAAGCAGCACGTCAGCTCGAATGCAGGCGGCTCTCAATCGCTGAGTACGGGAATATTTCAAGGAGGAGCGGATGAGTACTGACAAACGCATCACCCTGCAACAGGCGGCCGAGATCGTCAAAAACGGCTCCAAACTCACCTTTTCCGGGTTCACGATCTGGCGCAGGCCATTTGCGCTGATCTACGAACTGATCCGCCAGAAGCGCAAGCACCTGCATCTGATCGAGGTGAACGGCGGTCCCCAGACCGAGTTCCTGGTCGGCGCCGGCTGCGTGGACATCTGGGAGTCCTGCTGGGTCGGCCACGAACTGTACGGCAAGTACGGCGCCAATCTTTCCCGCAAGGTCGGGAACAAGGAGATCATCGTCGAGGATTACAGTCATGCCGAGATGATGTTCCGCTTTGCTGCCGCTGCCTCCGGCGCCGCCTATGCCGTTACCCAGACATCCCTGGGGACCGACATCCACAACCCGGAATACGACATGCTCGGCCGTGCCGGGTTCCGCGACGGCAAGCGGATCGCGAAGCAGAAGTATGTTTTCACCGAAGATCCCTTTTTCGGAGCAGGTGCGCAGGTGCTGATCCCGGCAGTCAAGGTGGATGTGGCGGTCATGTGCGTCCAGCAGGTAGGGGAAGAGGGGACGGTACGGGTCAACGGCCAGTATTACTCGGACCCCGAGGCGGCCCGTGCCGCCGACATTACCATCGTGATCGCGGAGGAGATCGTGCCTGAGGAGTATCTGCGGCGCAATGCCGACCAGAATACCATCCCCAGCTTCGAAGTCGATTACATCCTGGAATGCCCGTTTGCCGGCCACCCGACCGGCATGTTCGGCCGCTATGATGTTGACGGCTACTTCCTGAAGGATTTTTACGGCATGACCCGGACGCAGGAAGGGTTTGACGATTTCGCCAAGGAGTGGATCTACGGTCTGGACCATATGAGCTACCTGGAGAAACTCGGCTGGCCGCGAATGCTGAAATTGAAGGCCAATACCGCCATGAACTACAGCCCGCGCGAGAAGAAGGGGGGTAAATAATATGTCAGAGTATGCCAAACCCGAAGAGTTCGGCCTTGCCGATCTTCTCTGCTGTGCAGCTTCCCGCGAGGTGGCGGATAACGAAATCGTCTTTGCCGGAACCGGCCTCCCCATGGTCGCCATCATGCTGGCCCAGAAGACCCATGCCCCAAACCTCAAGCTGATTTTCGAGGCCGGGACGCTTGACGGCCGTCCGCCGGAGCTTCCGACGTCCGTGGGTGATGCCCGCTGCGAGATGGGGGCTTCGCGCTCCTCCGGACTGAACGACGCCTTCAGCATTGCCCAGCGCGGGCTGGTGGATCTGGGGTTCCTCGGCGGGGCCGAGGTCGATCTCTACGGCAATGTCAACACTACCTGCATCGGCGATTATCTCAATCCGGAACTCCGTCTGACCGGCAGCGGCGGCAATCCGGACATCAACTCGTTCGCAAAGCGTACCGTCTTCATCATGGTGCATGAAAAGCGGCGTTTCGTGGAAAATGTCAGCTACATTACCAGTCCGGGGTGGCGGGTCAAGAAGTGGCCGGGCGGCGAATTCGTCCATCGCCGCGAGCTTTACGGAGCAGCCTTTCGCGGCGGACCGTCAGCGGTCATCAGCACTGCCGGGGTCTTCCGTTTCGATGAACAGAGCGGTCGGATGTATCTTGATACCTGCCATCCGGGCAAGAGCCCCGAAGAGATCAGGGGGCTCTGCCAGTTCGATCTCGATATCTCCCGGGTTAAGGGCGAAACTGCAATCCCCACCCGGAAAGAGCTTCGGATCATCCACGAGGTGCTCGACCCGGACGAGATCTTCATCCCGAAGGTCAAGGCGGCTTAGCAGCCGCAGCGACATGATGAAACTGAAAAGGCCGCTTCCAGATGGGAAGCGGCCTTTTTTGCGAATGGATCAGGCAGTTGGAAGCCGCCGGAATGAGCGTCTCAGGGCTATTTCGTCGTAATTCTTGGCGAAATGAAGCGTAAAGCCGATATTGTCTGAGCGCAGCGAGAGAGGCGACTCAGAACCTTTGGCGGCTGTAGCGTAATGAGCCTAGAATTACAGAAATGGCACGTCAACGCGAATACCGGCAGCTTCCAACTGCCGGGCTCGTTTAGCTGCCCACGATGTGACGGTTTTTTCCGGTCTCCTTGGCCTGGAGCAGGGCCTGCTCGATCTTTTTGAGGCACTCGTCAATAGTCTGGCCGACTTGGTATTCGCAGAGCCCCAGGCTTACCGTGATCCGGATTCCGGGTTTGCTTACCTTGAACTCGGTCATGGCCACGGACTGGTTTATCTTCTGGGCTACGGCCAGTGCGCCTTCGATACCGGTTTCCGGGAGCAGGAACAGAAACTCCTCCCCTCCCCAGCGGGCACAAAAATCTTCACTTCTGACACACTCTCTCAGCACACAAGAAAGCTCGAACAGGACATCGTCGCCGTAATTGATGCCATGGGTATCGTTCACCTGCTTGAAATCGTCGATATCGGCCATGATGATCGAATACGTCCGCTGGTGGCGCTGGGCTCGGCTATGCTCCTGCTCGATCTTCTCCATGATATCCCGGCGGTTTGCCAGTCCGGTCAGCGGGTCGATCCGGGTAGCAAGGTCCAGTGAGCGGTTCATCTCAACCAACTGGGTCTTGAGACGTCCTATATCCTGGGCAGCGAATTCGGCATGCTTCACGCTCTCCCGGGCCAGTTCGAGAAGAGTTTTGAATTCAGGCAGGAGCGGGTTGTCCGCATAGGTCTCCACGGAAATAATAAACTCGCAGCGTCGTAACCCTTCTTTGATTGCCGCAGCATCTTTCTTGCCGGTCCTGGTCATGCGCTCCTCCTGTATTTTTGGCGGATAAATGCCATTATTAGAACGAAAAGATGATACCTCCGGTAGGGGAGGTTTTTTTAATCAAAAGAAAGTGAATTACGAAAGATATTCCACAATCCGTCCGTCATGTTCCCGACACCCTGTGTTCCACCCTCCAGAGGCCAAAAAGATAATAAACTGTCTTCTATCATATTGATTATTAAGCGTTATTTCTAATTTTAAAGTTTATTATCTTTCGTGATAAATAATAAACTCGTCTTGAACCGGCTGGCTGGTTCGGTAAATATCTTAAATCGGGTTTAACAGAAGGGCTCCTCCAAGCTTCACTCTTGCCCAGGCTGTTGCACTCGTGTACTGTCAATCAGACGTCAAAAGATAATTAACTTATTTACACTTGATTGATTTTTGTACGCTTTTCTTGATTATAAATTTAATTAGCTTCTGCCTCGGATAATAAAACACCTTGTGCTGGATGTTGGGTAGGCTAACAAGAAAGGTTTATTTCACTCATCGACGTTAACCTCCATCTCACAGCCTCGCTCAAGCAAAGCGCGGTCCCGCTCCAATTCAGCGCGCAACTCTTCTTCTGTCGGGAGCAGCAGCCGATACTTGCTGGCGAAGAGTTGTGACTTGTCTGCCAACAGGGAGTACTTGGCAACGGCAGCATTCCGCTCGGAACAAAGGATAAGTCCCAGAGTGGGGTTATCACCTTCGCCACGCAGCTGTTCTTCAAAAACCCGTACGTACATGTCCATCTGGCCAACGTCCTGATGACTGAGCTTCCCTACCTTGAGATCAATCAGGACGAAGCATTTGAGCAGATAGTTATAGAAGACCAGATCGACGAAACAATCCTCTCCTTCCACTCGCAGGTGTTTCTGGCGAGCAACAAAAGCAAAACCTTTTCCCAGTTCCATCAGAAATTGCTGGAGTTGATTGAGCAGCCCCTGTTCCAAATCCTGTTCATAAAGGCTGGCATCGACACGCGCCCCGAGGAATTCCAATACATAGGGATCGCGAATGAAGTCTCGTGGGTCGGCTGGAGCCTGTTGAGCGATAAGGTTGTCGGCTTCCGCCTGAATCCCTTCCTTGTCATTGCTGGAAAGAAGTCGCTCGTAAAATAAAGTGCTTATTTGGCGATCCAGTGCACGTACGCTCCAGCCTTGATTGGCGGCTTCGTTGGCGTACCAGGTTCGGGCCTCAGTCTGTTCAACCCTCATCAACAGGCGGAAATGAGACCATGTCAAATTGCTACACGCTGTGTCGCAAATCTCATCTCTGGTAAAGGACAAGTAAAATTGTCTGAAGTTTCGCAGATTTGCTGAGGTGAATCCCTTGCCGAATTCACTGGTTAAACGACGGGACAGATCATCGAGCACCCTCTTGCCGTACCCCGCTCTTTTCTCTCCACCCTGTTCATCCTCCACAATGAGCCGCCCGACCTGCCAGTAGGCCTGCACCATGGTGTCATTGACCACCTGACGCGCTTGCTTCCTGGCGGTGAGGAGTACATCGCGGATGCCGTGGTAGAGCGCGGGTTTTTCAGCTATGGCGGCCTGTTCCGGGGTGAGGGTGATGTCACTCATCGGCGTCCGCCTCCCCGCCGTTCAGACCCATGCGGTATTTGATGTCGTCCATCATATCCTCTTCACCATGTTGGTGAGACCTGCAAAATCCCGATCAGTCGGCATGACGAACAGGCAGCGGCCACGGCTCCGGGACGCCCACACCGCGCCAACAGCTCTCTTTTCTTCCGAATCCGTGTTGTCAAAGCGGTCTTTGCCTTTGTACTCAACGACCAATGTCCGCCCATCAACCAGCTGACAGACAAAATCCGGGTAGAACCAGTCGGTCGAGGTCTGCAGCCGGAAGGAGGTGGCTTTGCCCGACAGATTTCGCACCCAGAATTCCACTTCCTCCAAACCGTCAAGAAACTGGGCGCACTGAAACTCTTCCTTCAGTTTGCCGCCTTGTGTCATCTCCTCTAACTCGCCGGGTTTCGGTCCGAAATAGTGCTTTGTGAACTGGAAGCCACCCTCGTAGAGCCAGCTTGGCTCATAGCTCATGGTCATGAAATTGATCGTTCGTTCTGCACCAACGATTAGCATGGACTCCGGCAGCAGAAACGCCTGGAATGCAACCTTGCGCTCGCTGTCTCGGTGCTGCTGAATCCTTTTCTCGATCTCGTCCCGCAGGCGGAAACGGTCCAACGCGAGTGTGCTTACGTCGCTGATGCCGAACTTAGCCATCTGGCCACGCAGCACCTTGCGCAGAAACTCGGCCGATTCGCCGCCGGTAATCTCGTGCCTCGCCTCGCCGGAAGGGAACATATGCCTGTCAAGCCAGGAAACCAGGGCTTCCAGCGTCCAATCGCCGCTATTGCCGAGCTGAAGAACCTGTTGGTGAAGCGTGGCGACGAAATCGCTGTCCGGCGATTCCTGGGCGATGCCGGTTTTCACCTCGCCCTTCTCGCCGACATCAAGATAACCTGCCTTGCCGGTCGGCCGCAGCAGCGGGTTGTACTCAGACGCAAGGGAGGCGTCCTTTTCGCTCAACTTCCATGGATGTTCCAGCAGGAAGGTGCTTTCGAACTCGAAGAGCGAGCCGTTTTCCTCGACACAGAGCAGCGGTACCTTGAAGTCAAGCCGCTGCTCATAGGGTGACGGCAGGCGGGTCTTGCCGCTGCCGCCAAAGGCCTTGTCCATCTCCCGCACCATTGCCACCGTAGCCGCCACTTTTGCCTTTGCCTCCGGCGATCTGACGCAGCTTGCCAGCTTCTCCGTTTCTTCTTCGTCCAGCGGCACAAAAACTGTTATCTCACCCGTAGCAGTATCGAGACCGACCTTCCCCGCCAATTCAGCCACCTGTGCCTGCAGAACTGGCAGATCCAGTTCTTCGGGAGCAAACTTAACGGTCTGGGGTTGCGCTCCAAGCGGCAGAGTTCCCTGCACCACAGGGATGATGATGCGCTCCGCTTCGGCCGCCGTGAAGCCGTTGCTTTCCAGCGCCTGGCGCAACTCGGTCAGCACTTCGGCCAGCGAATCGGATATTGAGAAAGCATAGGCGCAGTTCAGGTCCGGATGCCGCTTGGTCTTGGCGCCGGGAAGCCGGAGAATGCGGCCGACGATCTGCTCGATGGCCGTTGCCGAACGGGTCTCTTTCAGGCTGCAGAGCACATAGGCAAAGGGGCAGTCCCACCCCTCGCGCAGTTTTTCCACGGTGATGATGAACCGGATCGGCGACTTGGGCAGACCGATATCGGTCACCCCCTTCAACTCGTCCAGCTTGCCGGTTGATATTTTTATCTGGCTTTTTTCGATGCCGAATTCGCTGACGATCCGCTCGCGCAGCCCCTCGCAGGCATCCACCCGCTCGGCCTGGATGAGCAGCAAAGGCCGCAGATACTCTCCCGTCTGCTGCGACTCGCCAATTGCCAGCTTTTCCAGGTCAGCCCGCAGGGTAACAGCCTCGGCCAGCAGTTGATCGCGCTGGCTCGGATGGCGGGTAATCACGCGTAGCGGCAGCTTCACCATCTGGGCGGCCTTCAGTTCAGCCGCCGACACATGATGCAGCACATTGGAAGGCTGTTTTGAGCGGGCAGGCGTGGCGGTGAATTCGATGATGCACGACGGCAGAACATTGCCGAGGGTCGAAAAGGAAAGATCGGTGCGGGCGTTATGGGCCTCATCCACAATGACGACGGGACGGCGCAGGCGCAGCATGTTCACAAGGGAAGGCTTCGGTTTGCCGTCCACACCCGGCAACAGATCGGCCAGTCGGTCGGCCGGAAGGTTCAGCAAGTGCTCGGCAAAAGCGCCGTTCTGATCATACACCTTGCGCCCGGTGGTATCCTCCACGCGAAAAGCCTGCATGGTTGCAACTATAATGACGGACTGTCCTTCAACTGTTGCTCGGGAGAGGCGTAGCGCCTCCTCAATGGTCACAACTTCTACGCTTCCCAAGCCGGGGAAGCCGGGAGCGCCCTGCTCCAGGGCCCGACGGTAGGGATGACGCGGGTCGCGCAGGGCGTCGGCGGTCTGGTCGAGGATGGTATTGCTCGGCACCAGCCAGAGCACCACCCCCCGCTCGGCATGGAGCAGTTCGCGCACCGCCAGGCTTACCGCATGACAGGCAAGCAGCGTCTTTCCGCCGCCGGTCGGCACCCGCAGGCAGGAGTAAGGCATCTCCGTGGACAGGCCGGTTGCGGCAACCGGAATATAGGGGGCAGGATTGCGACCGTTTTTGCGTTGTACCGCCTGGAAAGCATGCGCAGGGTGCCCTTCACGGGAACATTGGCGGAAGAAGTCTCCGAGAGAAGCCAGCACCCGTTCCTGATAGTCCTTGAGAGTTATCATGAGATTCTGACCTCGTAAGGGGTCTGGCGAATAATGATCCGTTCGGCCTGCAAGCGGTCGTGGCCAAGCAGGCAACCGGCACAATAAATCACCTTCGGCCCGTCAAAGGGAGGCAGTTGCGCCAGGACGGCGCGGGTCAGCACATTGCCGCCGCTGGCGCTCTTGTCGCCGAGGATACCGTTGTAAAGGAGATAGATGGCTGTACCGCGGTTGTCGCCCAGCAACGGGGAATCGGTGGGGTTTTCCTGCGGCAGCGGTTCGCCGGTCTCAGTGAACCAGACATGGCGGGCCAGATCAGCAAAACTAACTGTCTCGCGGATCTTGCCATCTTCGTCGAACAATGGTTCGCCCAGTTCGCAGAAGCGGAAATCACCACCGAGAGCGACCTTGTCAGCACCCTTGATGCGCACATACCCCTCTGCTGCCCGTCGCACCCGTTCTGCGGTCACATCGCGAGCAATTGTCTCTTCCATTTCCACAAGAATGAAACGGCGCGGAGAAGCAGCAACAACAGGTTTCTCAGGATTCAAGGCAAGATCAAACTGCTCAACCTCTTTGGGCTCAGACTGCTCTTTTGCAGTTTGTTGAGCGTTCAATTTCAGGACGGCGTGACCGGTAGTGCCGGAACCGGCAAATGAGTCAAGAACCAGATCGCCGGGGTTGGTGGCGATACTGAGAATGCGTTCCAGCAGACGTGTTGGTTTTGGCGTATCGAAGGCTGTTTGGGTATCGAATAATCCCTGAATTTCTTTGCGGGCTTCGTCGGTGTGTCCGACCTCTTCATGGGGCCACCAAGTCCAAGGGACCATTCCATCAATGTCTTTCAAAAACTGAATTCGCGAGGGAACAGCATTGCCATCTTTTCCAAAGTAAATCCGATTATCAGTTAGTAACCGTTGGTATTCAGGCTCTATGACTTTCCAGCATGATCCTTCCGGAGGCCGATGTTGTTTGCCGGTAATTGGAGATACAATTTCATACATTTGATTTGGTCTAAAACCTTGTGCAGAAAGCGATACGGCTCTCCATTGGCCTCGCGAATCCTTGTTCGGGTTCTTGTAAACTGATAACTGTTTTTCTCCAAGAGCCAGCTTGTTTCTAGTCGCTTTAAACCGTTCCGGGTCCATAGCATAGACCAGCAGATATTCATGGACATCGCCGATAGCCTCGCGATTTTCCCGCGAGTAGCGCTTCTGCCAGACATTGCAGGCAACGAAACGCTCCGGCCCGAAAATCTCATCCATCAAAACTCGAAGCAGGGCGATTTCCGAATCATCCATGGAAATCCAGATTGAACCATCCTTGTTAAGGAAATTTTTCAGCAGCGCCAAGCGCGGATACATCATGCACAGCCAGCGATCATGCCGGTCGAGCGTCTCCCCTTCCTTGCCGACGGTCTTGCCCAGCCATTCCTTCATCAGCGGACTGTTGACATTGTCGTTGTAAACCCAGCCTTCGTTGCCGGTGTTGTAGGGCGGATCGATATAGATGCACTTCACCTGTCCGGCGTAATAAGGAAGTAGCGCCTTGAGCGCCACCAGATTATCCCCCTGAACGATCAGGTTGCCGTTGCCCGGCTCCCCACAGGCCAGCTCCGGCACATCTTTCAGCAGATGAAAGGGTACCTGTAGATGGTGGTTCACGACCGCTTCTTTTCCAATCCAGTTCAGTGTCGGCATACTGTTTCCATTGGTCTTCTTTCCCGCTGGTTAATAGTTGTGTAGTTTTACCAAATCCCGGCTACCATTACCATGAAGATTTTCCAAACATGGCTTATCGGCAAGCTTTTCAGGATATTTAGCTAACGAGTCGTTTAGCATCAACGAATACGGGTAACAGCAGAGCAGATTTATGGTACTTTTATTGGTATACGATGGATGTGCATCGAGGCTGGGAGGATTCTATGACGCCACTGACTGATAAGGAAAAAGAAGAGATGATCTGCTCCTGCGGTGAGCTGCACAAGGGGCATATCTGTTATCTGCACAATATGGGGATGCTGCAGGAGGTGTATCATCTATCGGATAAGCCGACCGTTACCTGCAAAAAATGCGGCGCAAAGGCCAATCTGCCGCACAATCTCTGCTTTCCCGAAGCCGGTGATAAGGAATAGACAAACTGATTTGCAATGTGAATGCGGAGGGCTGACGAATGGAAGAGAACTGTTTCACGCTTGAGATGGCGGTGCGCGACTACGAGTGCGACCTGCAGGGGGTGGTGAACAACGCGGTGTACCAGAACTACCTGGAGCATGCGCGGCACGAGTACCTGAAGTCGATCGGCATCGACTTCGCGGCGCTGGCAGCCCAGGGGGTCAATCTGGTAGTGACGCGGGTCGAGATCGATTACAAGGCCTCCCTCACCAGCGGCGACCGGTTCGTGGTTGAAGTCCGGCCGGAGCGGCTCTCCCCGGTACGGATCGGCTTTCGCCAGGATATCTACCGCCTGCCGGACCGAAAGGCAGCGATCAAGGCGCTGGTGACCGGGACGGCCTTGAATGCCAAGGGCCGACCGCAACTGCCGGAGGCGCTGAAGGATATTCTGGACCGCGCCTGAGGATCGGGAGTTTAAGGGGATTTATGTGTCTGATAGCGTTTGCCCTGGATCATCACCCACGTTTTAGCCTGGTGCTGGCGGCCAACCGGGACGAGTTCCTCGATCGCGGTTCAGAGCCTGCG
>JBGQLM010000032.1:0-31478 GCA_041500085.1 Geobacteraceae bacterium | reverse complement strand
TGACGCCCTAATGCTCGTACTGCCTGGTTGTGTTTTTTGCCCTCTGCCCGTTTTTTCTCGTAGTACCGTTGTGATTCTGGAACAAACTTGCGATGCCGATCTACTGCAATCATCATCGCTGCTTTTGCACGGGTGTTGACATGTTTGGGAGTCTTGGTTCCTTTCTGCTTACCGGAACTGCTGTCAAGGGTGGCCATGCCAAGATAGAGAGCCAAGCTGCCTTCGTCTTCAAAACGGTCTATGGTGCCAATTTCAGCAGCCAATTCCACTTTGGAGATGGCACCAAAGCCGGGAATGGTTTCGATTTTTTGAGCGATAACAGAGCGGCTGGCGATGTCTTCGAGTTTGGCCTCCATAGTCTGTATTTTTTCGTGAAGATCAAGAATCCGGCTGGCGTCCTCCCGGATCATTTCGCCGACCAACTCGGCTTCATGACTGAAATGAGAGCGTTTCTGCCAAATCTGAATGCTTGCCGCATACTTAACGCCAATGCCGGTGATTTTCAGTAGTGTAGTCCGCTGCAACCTGGCCAACTTGGTTAGGCTGTCAGAGCTGGTCAGAAAACGAAGAAACCAGAGATCCTCCAGCCTCTCCCTTACCACTAACTCCCGCTCCCGCTCGATCTCGGCCCAAAATAACAAGTATGAATTATGAAGTTTGAATTATGAAATACTGCTTTTACTTCTTTTTGCAATTGTCGTGAAGATTGCCAGCAGTTCATCACATTCCCTCTGCAAGGGTTCAAGGCTTGCTGATGAAACAATTCCGGTCTCTTCCAGTAGCTCGAACCAATAGCTGCTTTCGTCGAGCTCTTTCAGACAATCTCCCAGTTTTGCTATGAATTCGGCTTTTGACCGGGAACGGTAGGCCTCGCGGTAGTTGGCGCCAACAGATGTTCCTGACCGGAGAACCTGCTTGCCAAGCACCTGTGCTTCTGTCGATTTCGGCAAGGATGAAAACATACGGATGACCAGAACCGCAAACGCCTTCGTCCGAGCCCTCAGGTCTGGAGTATCTTTGCTCTGGGTTTTCATCTCATAATTCATAATTCATCCTTCATACTTTAGATGCAGTTGTCCTGCAGGCCGAGGAATTCCAGCACATACGGGTCCTTAATGAAGTCCTCCGGCGCAGGGGCAAGCTGGCCGGTCTTCTCCTGCATTTTATCGACCACTGGCGCTTTCTCGCGGCTCATCAGCAGACGTTCGTAGTAGAGAGAGTTGATTTGCCGCTCCAAGGCGCGTGTGCTCCAGTTCTGATCGGCAGCTTCTTTCATATACCATTCGCGGGCTTCCAACTTCTCCACCCGCATGAGGGCACGATAGTGGGTCCATCTCAATTCGCTACGCAATGCGTAGCGAATCTCTGAAGATGCAGGATAATAGGAGCTTAAAGATTGGTCACGCACGGCATCCTGAATCGGAAAGCACAAATAAAATTGTCTGAAGTTCCTTAGATTCGGCTCAGTAAAGCGATGCCGGAAATCACAAATCAGCTCCAAAAAATCAAAAAGCCGCTCCACCGGTCGTCCCGGCAGTGCGGCTTTGCAGTCATCTACCTCTTCCTCTATCCATCCCATACCATCCCAATTACATAAAAGTGCTCTCACAATATACCCGCGGAGGGGGAAAATCAATTATGAATTATGAGAAAAGGACGTCCTCACGCGACGACGCGACGGCGCTGCGAAAACCTTTTCCACCAAAGGAACCACAGATGAATAGGATGAACACGGATGAAACCTCAAACCGGTTTTCAGATTCTCCAGCTATCCGTGTGAATCCTGTCCATTCGAGTTACAAAGGTTCTTTGGTAAGAGCGAAGCCTTCCTGAACATGAGCCTGGCCGTCGGCATTTTGCCATCAAAGCACTCCTCAAAGCAGAGGATCTCCCCGGCGTAGGGTGCAAAGAGCCGCAGCAGTTCGCCGGGCTGAAGGTAGAAGTCGGCCAGACTGCCGGGAGGGGCGGTCGCTGGCGCGAGGATGGTATCGATGAGGAGCAGGCCGCCGGGAGGGAGCAGCCCGACTTCCGCCGCTATGAGACGGCGCTGGAGGAAATTGAAGTTGAGTACCAGGTCGAAGCGGCCGGCAAGCTGATACTCGTCAAGGTCGGCAAGGATAAACTCCACCTCGACCCCTGCCTCGGCAGCCCGGCCGGCAGCCTTGGCCAGCCCTACCTCGGAGATGTCGATGCCGGTGACGCTGAAGCCGTGGGTGGCAAGAAAGACGCTGTTGCGCCCCTCACCGCAGGCGATGTCAATGGCCCGCCGGCCGCTGAGCAGACTTTTGACAGTGTCGATCTCACGGGCCAGAAACGGCGACGGTCCCTGGCCCAGGAACGAATCCTCGGAGGCAAAGCGGTTGTTCCATTTGATCCTGTCAGCTTCCATCCCCTCACCATACCCCTCTCCATCATCAACCC
Source organism: Geobacteraceae bacterium (assembly GCA_041500085.1). GTDB lineage: Bacteria > Desulfobacterota > Desulfuromonadia > Geobacterales > DSM-12255 > VEOV01. The sequence continues at coordinate 29,057 of JBGQLM010000032.1, read as the reverse complement.
CATAAAAGCAATTATGACGGATGAATTATGAATTATGAAAAAAGAACGTAAAAAAACCGAATCCACCTCACGCGTCGCGGCGTCGCGTAAAACCGGGCTGACTTGTTCGGTTCCAGCAGCTTCATAATTCATACTTCATAATTCATACTTAAAACTTCGGGCGCCCGAAATACAGACCTAACTATTTAATTGACCACAACTCACCCACAAATAACCGTCAAATTTTCATCCCTCCCCCTCCCCTGCCCCTGCCCCTGCCCCTGTCACTTCAGAAGCTTGAGCTTCCGGTAGGCCAGACTCCGCAGCTTCCCGAGGCCGGTGCTGAGTGCCGTCTTCTGCTCTGCGGTCAGCCTGCCTAAGTCCAGGCTGTCGAGCCGTTCGCAGAACTGGTCCACGAAGGCAAGATCGACCGGCGCATCGGCCGCTTTTGGTTTGGCGGTCCGTTTTCTGAGCTCCCCATAGGTAAGGCCGCTCTCCCGGTACTTCGTGTAGAGGGCCTGCATCTTCTCCGGCGTCTTCTGCCGGGCGATTATCGTCAGGATACTGCGCATGGCCTTGGGATTGCTGCGGCAGTCGTCCTTCACCTCGGCAGGCAGGCGGTTCAGGGAGAGGAGTTCCGAGAGGGTGGATTCAGCCTTCCCCAGGGTGGCCGAAAGCTCGGCCAGCCCGTAATCGTGCCCGGCCCGCAGCCGCTCGATCGCCTCCGCCTCTTCGATGGCGGTGAGGTTCTCCCGCAGCAGGTTTTCGATGATGGCGATCTCAACCGGATCGCCGTCGATGAGGATGGCCGGGATGGTGCCGAGACCGGCATTTTTGGCCGCCTGATAGCGCCGCTCGCCGGAGACGATGACGAACCTGCCGCCTGCCCCATCACGAACCAGGATCGGCTGGAGCACACCGTGGCTGACAATGGAGGCCTGCAGCTCCCCTAGGGCCTGTTCGTCGAAAAACTTGCGCGGCTGCTCCGGATCGGGAACGAGGCGATCGAGTCCGAGCTGGTACAGCTTCCCCTTTTCGTAGCGGGTCCTGGCAGAGGCCGCGACCGGCTCGACCGGCTCCTTCTTGACCGGAGCGGCCGGCTCCTCTTTAGCCGGAACATCAAACAGATTCAGCTGATTCAACACAACACTCCCCTTAAAATGGCAAACCTGAATTAAAAAGCCGCTCCACCGGTCAACACCGATACAGCGGCTTTATGTGAGTAATGACAGAAACTCATACTTCATAACTCATAATTCATAATTGCAGTTATGTTATGTCTATTTCAGCCGGTCCCTGTAAAGCGGGAACCCCTTCATGAGGCTGTTTACCGACGACTTGATCTGCAGGAGCTTCTGATCGTCTCCCATGTTCGCAATGGCGTCGGCGATGAAATCCGCGACCTTCTGCATCTCGGCCTCTTTCAGGCCGTGGGTGGTGGCAGCCGGGGTCCCGATGCGGATGCCGGAGGTGACGAACGGGGAACGGGTCTCGAAGGGGACCGTGTTCTTGTTGACGGTGATGCCGGCCTTGTCGAGCGCCTCCTCTGCTGCCTTGCCGGTGATTTCGGTGCCGGTGAAGTTGATCAGCATGAGGTGGTTGTCGGTGCCGCCGCTCGTGAGCTTGAAGCCTTTGGCAGTCAGCGCTTCGGCGAGAGCCTTGGCATTCTTCACGATCTGCTGCTGATACACCTTGAACTCGGGCTGCAGTGCCTCCTTGAAGGCAACCGCTTTCGCGGCGATGACGTGCATGAGCGGTCCGCCCTGGATGCCGGGGAAGATTTGCGAGTTGAGGGTCTTGGCAAATTCCTCGCGGCAGAGGATCATGCCGCCGCGAGGGCCGCGCAGGGTCTTGTGGGTGGTCGTCGTAACGAACTCGGCATACGGTACCGGGCTGGGGTGAACGCCTGCTGCCACGAGGCCGGCGAAGTGAGCCATATCGACCATCACTACGGCCCCTACCTTGTCGGCGATCTTCCGGAACGCCGGAAAATCGATGATCCTCGGATAGGCGCTGGCGCCGACCACGATCATCTTAGGCTTGTGCGTTTCAGCTAAGCGTTCGACCTCTTCATAATCTATCGTCTCTGTCTCGGGAGACACACCGTACGGAACGATATTGAACAGCTTTCCGGAAAAGTTGACCGGGCTGCCGTGGGTAAGGTGTCCGCCGTGGGCGAGGTTCATCCCGAGTACCGTGTCGCCGGGCTTGCAGGCCGCAAAGTAGACGGCCATGTTTGCCTGCGAGCCGGAATGCGGCTGGACATTGGCATGCTCGGCGCCGAACAGCTCTTTGGCGCGGTCGATCGCCAGCTGCTCGACGATGTCGACCTGATGGCACCCGCCGTAGTAACGCTTGCCCGGATAGCCTTCGGCATACTTGTTGGTCAGTATGGAGCCCTGAGCTTCGAGCACCGCTTCGGAAACGAAGTTCTCCGAGGCGATCAGTTCGAGATTGTACTCCTGACGCTCGGTTTCCAGCCGGATGGCTGTTGCTATTTCCCTGTCAAATGATTCCAGAATCGACATTCTCTACCTCGCATGATTTATAGATCGCGTTTAAAAGGAAACGGGACCTGATGCAGTCCCGTAAAAAACAAAATCAGTTTGTCACCGGATTCTCAGCAGCTGAACTTTTTCTCGAGAGCCGAAATCTTGTCGAGTCTGAACTGATGCCTGCCACCTTCGAACTTGGCATCGAGCCAGGCGGCAACGATCTCCCGCCCCTTGTCCGGGGCTGTGATGCGTCCGCCCAGGACCAGGATGTTGGCATTGTTGTGCTCCTTTGCCATCTGCGCCATGAACGTATCTGTAGCAAGGGCGGCGCGCACCCGGGGGAACTTGTTGGCAGCGATCGAGATGCCGATGCCGGTACCGCAGACAAGTATCCCGGACTCTGCCTCGCCGCGCGAAACAGCTCCCGCAACCGCTTCGGCAAAATCGGGGTAATCCACCGACGCCGGCTCGTAGGTACCGCAGTCCTTATATTCCAGGCCGCGCTCTTTCAGAAACCCGGCAATCGAATCCTTCAGCTCCAGGCCGCCATGATCGCTACCGAGGAGTATCATATCTTCTTGAAGAGCAGCGTCGCATTGGTGCCGCCGAAACCGAGTGAATTGCTCATGGCATACTCCACCACAGCATCGCGGGGGGTATTGGGCACATAATCCAGATCAAGTTCGGGATCCGGCTCTTCGTAGTTGATGGTAGGGGGCACAACACCCTTGTCCATGGCCATACAGCAGAAAACCGCTTCCAGGCCGCCGGCAGCACCAAGCAGGTGGCCGGTCATGGATTTGGTCGACGAGACCATCAGTTTGCTGACATGATCCCCGAAAACCGATTTGATGGCCAGGGTCTCGTTCAGGTCGTTGAAGGGGGTTGAAGTGCCATGGGCATTAATGTAGGTTACCTGTTCCGGATTGACGCCGGCATTTTTCATAGCCATCTTCATGCAACGCGCAGCGCCTTCGCCGCCGGGAGAAGGCGCGGTCATGTGATAGGCATCACTGGTAAGTCCGTAACCGACTACCTCGGCATAAATCTTCGCGCCGCGCTTTTTGGCGGAGTCGTAATCTTCCATGACAACGATACCTGCTCCTTCGGCCAGAACAAAACCGTCACGGGTCTTGTCAAAAGGACGGGAGGCTCGTTTCGGGTCATCATTGCGAGAATCGGTAAGGGCTTTCATAACCGCAAAGCCGCCGATGCCCAAAGGGGTCACGACAGATTCCGTGCCGCCGGCGATCATGGCATCAGCGTCGCCCCGGGCGATAATGTGGTAGGCATCACCGATGGAATGAGTTCCGGTGGCACAGGCAGAAACTGACGAGATATTGGGCCCCTTGGCGCCGTACTTTATCGAGATATGTCCGGGCGCCAGGTTGATAATCAGCATCGGGATGAAGAACGGGGTGATCTTCCGGTAACCGCTCTCTCTCAGGACATCATGATATTTCTCGATAGTCGGCAGTCCACCCAGACCGGCGCCGACAAGAACACCGACACGCTCGGCGTTTTCATCATTGACGACCAGGCCGGAATCCTCCATGGCATAATGGGCAGCTGCCATGGCATACTGGATGAAAAGATCCATCTTCTTGATTTCTTTCTTGTCGATGAAATCTTCGGCATTGAAGCCCTTGACCTCGCCCGCCACCTTGACCGGCATGTCAGAAGCATCAAAACGGGTGATCAGGCCAATCCCTGATTGTCCCCTTACCAGTGCATCCCAATTGGCAGCATTACCTATTCCCAGTGGCGATACCGCGCCGATGCCGGTTATCACGACTCTTCTCATAGTAAACTACTCCTAAATAAGCATAAGAAGGGTACTGACAAAGAATTGATCAGTACCCCCTTGCTTTGAAGAATATCCCCAACTATATCTATGTATCTGTTGCTGAAAGTTTACCTGAACCGGCATCCGTGAGGCAAGTCGAATTATCCTGCCTGTATTCAGGCAGGATTGACTCTGGTCAGGACAGCCCGCGCAGAGCCTCTCGACAGTTTTCAACAGATTTTCAATTATCTGTTAGGTGTGCTCTGTGATGTAGTCGATAGCATCCTGGACAGTCTGGATCTTCTCGGCGTTCTCATCGGAAATCTCGATATCGAACTCTTCTTCAAGTGCCATGACGAGCTCTACAGTATCGAGGGAGTCTGCCCCGAGATCATCCATGAATGACGATTCGTTTAAAACCTGTGACTCTTCAACACCAAGCTGTTCAGCAACGATTTCCTTGATTCTCTTTTCTACCGACATTACCTTACCTCCGTTTAGTAGTTTCCTTTTTCAGGAATCTTTCAAGTTAAGCTAGACACGACTTGCTTCTTATCATGATTAGCGGAAAAAGCAATATATTTTTCTGCAGGATTTTGCCACGCTTTTATTTCAAAGCGTTACATATACATGCCGCCGTTAACGGAAAGCACGTGACCGGTAATATAGCCTGAAGCCTCGGACGCGAGGAACAGAACCGCATTGGCGATATCTTCCGAGCTGCCAAGCCTCTCAAGGGGTATCTGTGCCGTAAGGTCTGCCTTGACCTTGTCGGAAAGAGCATCGGTCATGGCGGTGGCAATGAAGCCGGGAGCGACGGCATTGACCGTGATATTTCTCTTGGCAAGCTCACGGGCATTCGATTTGGTGAGCCCGATCAGACCGGCTTTGCTGGCGCAGTAATTAGCCTGCCCGGCATTCCCCATCTGACCGACTACAGACGCAATGTTTATGATCCGTCCGGAACGCTGCTTGGCCATAACCTTCGAAGCTGCGCGGCTGCAGAGGAAAGCCCCTTTAAGATTGACGGAAAGCACCGCATCCCAGTCCTCCTCCTTCATCCTGAGGAAAATCCCGTCCCTGGTTATGCCGGCATTGTTGACCAGTATGTCGACCCGGCCGAACTCGTTCATGGCTGTTTCGATCATTCTCTCGGCATCCTCCGGGACAGTGACATTTCCCACCACGGCAAACGCCTGGCCTCCTGCTGCCTTCAGTTCGGCAACGACAGCATCGGTCGAAGTCTGATCCATATCCATGGCAACGATTGTGGCTCCGGCAGCTGACAGCGCCAGTGAAATGCTCCTGCCTATACCACGGGAAGCGCCCGTGACAACAGCTATTTTACCTTTAGGCATTCTCTGATCTCCTTTACGACTATTTATCGGCGAATGTAGCCCTTAGCTCGGACTCGGTAACCAGCTTCCCGTCGACGAATGCCTTGCCGGAAAAAGTATAGATACCACGACGGATACCAATGACTTCGAGCTCCAGCCTGAGCTGGTCTCCGGGTACGACCGGTTTACGGAACTTCGTATTGTCTATGCCGACAAAATAAGTAATCTTGCCCTTGTTGTCGTCTGAAGAGCTGTACACAAGTATTGCCGCAACCTGCGCCATGGCTTCGACAATGAGTACACCGGGCATGACCGGGTGGCCGGGAAAATGGCCCGGGAAAAAAGGCTCGTTCATGGTGACATTCTTCAGTCCGACAATTTTCTTGCCCGGATCAATCTCCGTGATTCTGTCAACCAGAAGAAACGGATAGCGGTGCGGAAGAAGCTTCATTATCTCGGTTACATCCAGCATGTGACCTCCTGGTCAACCCTGAAAGGCTTTCAAACCGGCAGAGTCTTCGATATTTGATGTTGCGACCTCTTTGTCAATACGCTTTACAAGTCCGGACAGGACCTTGCCCGGACCGATCTCGACAAACGAAACGACGCCGAGCCTTATCATCTCTCTTACGGATGCATCCCATTTTACCGGGGCACTCACCTGTGCTACAAGCAGTTCCCTGACCCGTGTGCTGTCCTGATTCTGCACCGCTTCGACATTAGTGATAACGGGAGATTTGAGATCGGATATTTCAATCTTTTCGAGAACCTCGCGGAGACGCTCACCGGCAGGGATCATGAGCGCCGAATGGAACGGGGCGCTGACCGGGAGCAGCATGGCCTTTCTGAACCCCCGGGATTTTGCAATTTCTATCGCCCTGTTCACTGCGGTAGCATGTCCGGCAATAACGATCTGACCGGGAGAGTTGAAATTGGCCGGAGAGACAACCTCGCCCTGCTCCGCCTCACGACAGATCCCGGCAAGCTGCGCTTCTTCGATCGACAGAATAGCGGCCATAGCCCCTACCCCTACGGGTACCGCCTCCTGCATGAATTTTCCGCGCAGCCTGACCGTCCGGACTGCATCCTGAAGAGTAAGTGCCCCTGAAGCAACAAGCGCCGAGTATTCGCCGAGTGAGTGGCCGGCAAGGAAATCCGCCACAAGACCGGTCTCATCCTGCAACACCCTTAACGCGGCAATACTTGCTGTCAGGATTGCTGGCTGAGTGTTCGTTGTCAGTTTCAGATCCTCATCAGGACCATTGAAACAGAGTGCCGAGAGCTTGAAACCCAGAGCCTCGTCAGTTTCTGCAAAGGTATCCTTTGCAATCCTGAAATTCTCCGAGAGTTCCTTCCCCATCCCGGCATATTGGGATCCCTGGCCCGGAAAGATAAATGCCCGTTTTGACATATGCAAGACCCCGTTAAAGTTTATGATTTTGCAACGGCTACTACAACTGCCATCTTATCGACATGGCTCCCCAGGTAAGACCTCCACCGAAAGCATCAAGCAGAACCAGACTCCCCGAATGTATCGCACCGGTCCGGTTTGCTTCATCAAGAGCAATGGGAATCGAAGCGGAAGAGGTGTTGCCATAGCGGTCAAGATTGACGAAAACCTTCTCTTCAGGCAGGCACAATCTCTTCCCGATTGATTCGATTATCCTTTTATTTGCCTGGTGAGGCACAAAAATATCTATATCTTCAGTGGTAAACCCGCCGGCGGAAAGCGTCTTTTGAGCGGCATCCTCCATGGCACGTACGGCCAGTTTGAACACTTCGTTTCCCTGCATTCTGATAAAAGTCAGTCTCTCATCGATCAGCTTGTGTGTTGCCGGATTGCGATTGCCCGGTCCCGGCTGATAAAGAAGCTCCCAGCAGGAACCGTCACTCTTCATGTATGAGTTCAGTATTCCCGGTGAAGAGTCGGCTTCAAGTACGACAGCACCTGCACCGTCACCGAAAAGGAGACAACTGTTACGGTCACTCCAGTCAACAATCCTGGAGAGAATCTCTGCACCTATTACCAGGGCTTTTTTTACAGTCCCGCCACGTATGAGACTGTCGACGATGGAGAGTGCATAGATAAAGCCTGAACAGGCGGCCGAGACGTCAAAGGCAGCAGCATTGACAGCCTTGAGATTTCCCTGTACGAGACAGGCGGTAGAAGGGAAAGGATAATCGGGCGTGACAGTGGCAACGACGATCATGTCGAGCTCTTCAGGAGAGACCCCGGCCATCTCAAGAGCCTTTAATGCGGCGCTGGTAGCAAGGGTGGAGGTAAAATCATCAGCTGAAGCGATCCTGCGCTCTTTTATACCGGTGCGAGTTGTGATCCACTCATCAGTGGTATCAACCATCTTTTCAAGGTCCTGATTGGTAAGGACCTTGGAAGGAAGAGCTGAACCGGTACCCGTTACCCTGCTTCTCATGGACAAACCTCGTTGTAAGTGAGCAGTCTAACCCTTTGCCGAATCGCGCTGCTGCGAATAGATAGTGAAGTTTTCCTGAATTTTCTCGGCCATCCTGAGATTGACCCCTTTTGAAGCAAAATCAGAGGCAAGTCTGACAGCATTCTTGATTGCCTTTACATTGGACCCGCCATGGCAGATCATTCCGACGCCATTGATGCCTAAAAGCGGAGCGCCGCCGTATTCGGCGTAATCGACCTTTTTCTTGAACCTTGCAAATGCTGGGCGTGCCAGAAGATAACCGATCTTGCAGATCAGGCTTTTCTTGATCTCCTCCCGCAACATCGACCCTACAGCCTCGGCAAGCCCTTCCGAAAGCTTCAGGACAATATTGCCGACAAATCCGTCGCAGACGACAACATCGACTTTGCCGGCAAAGATATCCCTGCCTTCAATATAACCGGCATAATCAAATCTGACGTCCTTCAGAATCTGGTTTGTCTCGCGTGTAAGGTCATTTCCTTTTGAGTCTTCCTCGCCATTGGAAAGCAGTCCGACCAGCGGTTTCTTTACCCCGAGAATATGACGCGCATACACCTCACCCATAATCGCAAACTGGACCAGATGAACGGGCTTGCAGTCGACATTCCCGCCTATGTCAAGAATTACCGTATGTCCGAGGAGCGTCGGGAAAACCTGAGCGATGGCCGGTCGATCGATACCGTTAAGCCGTTTCAGGACAAACATCCCGGCTGCCATCGTAGCACCCGAATTGCCTGCACTGACGACAGCATCAGCCTCACCTGACTTAACCAGTTCGAAGGCAACCCGTATAGATGAGTCTTTCTTCTTTCGAATTGCATCTGAAGCGGAGTCATGCATTCCGACAACTTCACTTGCATGCTTGATCGTGATGTCAAGCCCACTGGTATTATGTTGCGATAGTTCGGCTGTCAACAGATCCCTGTCACCGACAAGGATAATGGATATGGAAAAATCGCGGGCAGCTGAAACAGCCCCGGCGACTTCCACTTTCGGCGCATTATCGCCACCCATAGCATCTACAGCGATCTTCATTGACATGGAGAGAGAATCAGGAGTCAACTAAACTTCTTCGGTCTTGATTACATCTTTGCCTTTATAGGTACCGCATGACGGACATGCACGGTGCGGCAGTTTGGCTGCCTTGCACTGCGGACAGACAGAAACCGAGGGAGGAGTAAGAAAATCATGCGCTCTTCTCATGTTTTTACGTGATTTGGATGTCTTTTTCTTGGGTACTGCCATAAAATTTCTCCTTTATTGTTTCACCTTGAAACCCTTGAGAGGGCTGAATACCATGGAAGTATCTGTTTCACTACAACTGCATGCTGCACTGTTAAGATCAGCTCCGCAAGCAAAGCAAAGGCCTTTGCAATCATCGGAACAGAGTGGCTTGTATGGGAGACCAAGAAGTATCTGCTCTGCTATCTCACCGGTGAAGTCGATCTCATCACCGTTATATGTCACTGATACAAGATCCTCTTCACCCAGCTCCACTTCATCCTCAGGCTGAGCATCATCAGACCTTGTATAGAAGATCGTGAACACGGATGTGAGGGGACCGGTAAATTCCCCCAGACATCTGGAACATGTGAGCTTTACATCAGTCCCGACATTGCCGCGTACCCTGATATGATCATACTCTCTTACTACGGACAAAGAGACGCTGACCGGGGACAGAAATTCACACTCACCATCACTCTGGACCTGCATGAGAGTGGGAAAGCATGAGAGGTCCTCATCACCTGAAAGCAGTCTTTCCTTTTCAGTTATGTCAGTAACACGAATCTTCAAACGTACGTCCTGTCAGTTGGTAAGAAACGTGTAGTATATTTACATGAGAATATTTGTCAACCAGAAACAGTGTCGATAAGGTTTCAACTCCCTTGAATATGGTGCTTTCTATTAAACTATTACCTGACAATATGCAAGGATTATAATAGCTGGTTGCAGGCTCCGAAAACCCTCAGGCGCCTTTACAGATTGAGACTTCAAATATAAGATTGACAAGAAATTTAATATTCGATATAAAAATTAACTCGGTTCTGAGGCAGGCGCTGCATGTCTCTACTTATCGCACTTTGACAGAATTTTTCTTTATGGTGGCTATGGTGAAGCGGTTAACACTTACGACTGTGACTCGTACATACGTGGGTTCAAATCCCACTAGCCACCCCATTTTGATTTTCTGGCGGCGTAGCTCAGCTGGTTAGAGCACACGGCTCATATCCGTGATGTCCGGGGTTCAAGTCCCTGCACCGCCACCATTAAACAGTCCGGCAGCGTCCGGAGAAAAGAAAAAGCCCTGACAAAATCAGGGCTTTTTCTTTTTACTTATCCAATAGTTTGAGCCGATTCTCAAAGCACTGTCATCTCTCGCAGCTTAAGATCAAGGTCATCGACATTTACCCGCACTTCCCCTTTATCTGCCGTCTCGGCACGAACGACACCATCCTCGATCCATTTCAGAATCAACGGTTTTTCCAGGTTGTATTTTGCAGCAGCCTCTTCGAGTGTGTACCATGTGATTCCAATTGACATGTCATTCCTCCTTATAAGTTCTGAGTAACGGTCAGAATATCTTTCTTACAACAAATTGTTCTCAATAACGAACCTGGTAAGCTCGGCATTATTCTTCATATTCAGCTTGCGGAGAATATGGGCACGGTGGGTACTGACCGTCTTGACGCTCAAGGAAAGCTCAACAGCAATTTTGCCTACCGTCTTGCCGGAAGCGATCATGCTCATGACCTGGTATTCCCGGTTGGAAAGACTATGGAGGAGATCCTGCTGGTTGGAATCAACGAGTCCTGAAACGAGAAATTCCGCCAGAGAGGAACTTACATATTTTTTGCCCAGAGATATTTTCTGAAGTGCATCCAGGAGTTCGTTGGAGGGACTTCCCTTGGTCAGATAGCCCGATGCCCCGGATTTGAAAGCTCGAAGAGCATACTGTTCTTCGGGATGCATGGAAAGAACTAGAACAGGCAGCTTCGGCTTGAGGTTTTTCAGTTCCGCCAGCACGTCAAGTCCATTTCTGCCCGGCATGGATATATCGAGAACCACCATGTCATAGTCATTGCTATGTATCTTGTTAAGCAGCTCCTGACCATTTGCCGCTTCGTCGACAACACTCATGTCGACAGTCGTGCCTATCACATGCTTGAGCCCTTCCCGAAAAACAGCGTGATCATCGGCTATTATTATCCTGGCAAGCATACCAGTCCCCCTTCTTAAATATCGGTATTCGTGCAACCAGCGCTGTTCCTTTTCGTGAAGTTGTGACGTTACTTTCCATGGTGGATCTCACATTTCCTCATGAATTATACCGTACAGATAACCCTTTGTCCGCATCATATAAGAATATTTTCAGGAAATGCCTTATTGGCCATTCAGACTGCATTTCCTGGCAACACAAACACCTACGTGGCTGAACTTGAAACACCTATGAGAAATACGGACATATACCTATTATCCGGAGTTGGTCGTTCATTTATATTTGTTACAAAGTACAAAATATCGGCAGGTTGCTTTTTCCCTTCAGTGGGATACACTTTAAAGACTTAAACCTTGAACCTTGAGGGATATTCAATGGTCAGGAACAATCGCAGCATAAAATATCAAGTAGCCATGTCATTGCTATTATCCTTTTTTCTGTCCTACTGGCTGATGTCCTGGAACAGCAAGGCATACAGTGCTGTTGTTCCTGTCGTTTCTACGCTTTCTTCCATTAAGGACGGAGCTGTTACACCGGTCAGAATTGCGTCGGACCGGTCGGGAAACATGTATGTCACTGATCCGCGTGGTGGAGGGATTCTCAAGTACAACAGCGCCGGTAATCTTCTGCAGAAAATTGAGTCAGCAAGCAAGGATTTGCTCGGAATTGCGGTTGCGAAGAGTGGGGATATTCTCGTCAGCCAGGGAAGCGTTGTTGCAGTTTACTCATCCTCCGGTGCCAAAACAGCAGAGTTCGGGACATTCGGCACCGCCAATGGGATTACGGTCGACGATACGGGAGCTGTGTTTGTCGTCGACAGCAAAAACAACAATGTTCAGGCATTCACCGCCAATTATGCCCCGGTCGGCACCTTCGGTTCTACAGGCTCCGCCAACGGGCAGTTCAAGCAGCCGAGCGGAATAACCTTCGAAAAATCATCCGGACAGCTGGCTGTTGTTGACACGCTTAACGGAAGAGTGCAGTTTTTTACCACCTCCGGCGTGTATCAGAAGACTGTCGGCTCTTTCGGCGCCGGTCCGCTGAAATTCACCTCTCCACAAGCTGTAGCTTTTGAATACTCTCCGGACGGAACTTCCTTAAGCAGGATGTATGTGGTTGACTCTTTCCAGGCTAACGTCCAGGTCATTGATGCTGTTACAACATCATTCTTGCGCTATATCAGCAGTTACGGCACTCGTGGCGGGCAGATGGTCACCCCTGGAGATATCCTGCTCGATCCATTCAATCGTCTGATTATCCCGAATGGAACAGGGACTCTGGCTGTATTTGGTGTGGAATCAGCTACAACTTCTTCCGGGTCGGGCACTACTTTCACCCCCCCTTCAACAGGCAGTAACCCACCGGCCCTTACACTCAACCCGTTAAGTTCCGTTACTAAAAACAGTTCGATCATGTTATCCGGTACCGTTACCAATGGCTCATCTGTTTCGGTAAATGGAATCTCTGCAAATGTAGATGCAAGCGGGAACTGGTCGCTTCCCGTCTCTCTGACCCAGCAGGGACTCAACAATTTCATTGTAACAGCGAGTAAAGACGGCAGTACCAGCAGCATCAGCGCCTATATCACTCTGGACAACTCCGTTCCCGTAATGACCGTATTATTATTTCCGCAAACCGGCACCACCACAAGCAACCCGATCCAGATTATTTCCGGTTCCGTTTCCGATGTCACCGCTACCAGCGTAACAGCTACAGTCAACGGAGCAGCACGGGCTGTGACGGTCAACGATGGTCTGTTTGATACGGCAATAGTGTTGGGGATCGGTTCCAACATTATTGCTGTTACGGCAACTAATGCCGCAGGCATCACCAGCCAGCCATATTCATGCACAATCATTTATGACCCACTGGCTCCGGCACTCACCGTTGCAACACCCGGCGGCGCCGTAACCGGTAGTGCCAGCTATACAGTCTCCGGCACTGCACCGGCAAACAGTCAGGTAACCGTAAATGGTGTCCCTGCAACTATGACCGCAACTTCTTTGCCAAAACTATCCGAGAGCAGTATCACTGCTGAAGTGACCGGCACTCAATGGACGGCGACAATTCCCCTGCATACCGGCGTAAATCAAATCAACATCACCGTCAGCGTGGCCGGTAATCCGGTGATTTCGACAACAACCAGTTCAGTCACTTATGCGCCCGGACTGCCGTTGCTGGCGATTACCTCCCCTGCAGCAGATAGTGCAACGGCTAAAGCAGCATACGTTATTTCCGGATCGGCAAGCACGGGGACCACGTTAATGGCAACCATGAACGGAGTGTCAATACCGGTTCATGTCGCTTCAGACGGTAACTTTGCTGTGACCCTTCCGAAGTTTTCCGCTCCGGGAACTTATGTCGTTACTTTTACTGCCATTGATTCAGATGGAAAGATGTCCACCACGTCCCGCACCCTGTTCTATGACCCTGCTGTGCCGGTTCTGACAGTGGTTGATACAACTCCTTCTGCCATTAAAGTCAGATCTGTCGGAGGCGTTATCATTGCCAAAGACAAGAACGGCCTTATCACGACTCCGAATAACTCAAACGGCACCGCATTCCTCGATCTCAGCGGCGCGATCTACGACCAGGCCTCGCTGAACATCTATGCCCTCACACCGGCAGGCCTCAGTAGCCGTAACGGAGATATCAACGGAGACGGCAATGTTGATATTGCCGATGCATTGCTTGCCATGCAGATCTCAATCGGTATAGTTCCGGCGCCCACCTTCGAGCAGCTGCTCCGGGGTGATGTGGCTCCGCTGGTGAGCCACAATCCGGTGCCCGACGGAAACATCCGGCTTGACGATGCCATTATGATTCTGCAGAAAGCGATCGGGATTGAGTGGTGACGATGATAAAGGAGAGAACCATGAAGCGAACAGCTCTGATGCCGGCAAGCCTTTCCCTGTTCATCCTAGTGCTGACCGGTTGCGGAGGCGGTGGAGGCACCACGACTGTACGGCAGCAGAAAACGGCAACCATAGTCTTCAGTACTGTCAGCAGCACCCATACCGCTCCACTCCAGGGGATTCAGGTTGCCACAAGTCTTCCTCCAGGAGCCAGCGTGACGAAGATAACTGATGCCCTGAGGGGAGTCAACGATACCGGGACGCTTGCTCTTAGTGCTTACACACCGCCGGTTGTCTCGTTCATCGTGCAATCAAATACCGCAGCACCAATAAAATTTGGCCCGTTTGCCGAACTGACCTGCGATATTGCGCCCGGATTCACTCTGGATCAGAACAGTTTCTCCGTAAGCGATCTACAAATGACCGGTAAAGACGCCGGCGGAAATACCGTACCCCTCGTACCACAGTTGGGTCCGGTAAAGCTCTCAGTCACATTCGGGTTTTAAGGTTTAGCAATAGCTTAAGAGAACAGGCGACATTTCGTATTTGTTTGAGCTTTCAGGAGTGAGCCATGAAGAGTCCGGTTGCAATGACAATAGTGATAGCACTTTGCTCTTTATTGTGCCCGTTTGATGCCGGAGCAGTCGATGCGCCTCATTATGATCCGGCTGCCGGATATACATGCGCTACCTGTCATACAGTTCAACTCACTCGTGGCAGCAGCAGTTTTGACATTATCTGCCTGAACTGCCACCGTCCCGGAGACCCTTCCGCCGGAAGCAATCCGATAACCCTGTCTGATGCTGCCAATCCGTTCGGACTCTACTCCGCTATCGGTCTGACCAAAATGTACCAGACTTCGCACCGCTGGGATGGTTCCGACACCAGTCCTACGGCAGGCGCCCAGCCTCCGGTTCAATGGCAGATGACGACCAACGGTCTCCGTTCCCGTACCGAAGGCAAACTCTCCTGCATCCGCTGTCATAACCCGCACTTCAATGCCAACGGTCGTTTCCTGCGGATGCCGAATGATCAGGACCAGCTCTGCCTGGACTGCCACCGTTCACGCAATGTGCAATCACATATCCGGGGGAGCCATCCTGTCGGGATCCCCTATAGTGACACCAAAGCCGGTTTCAAACCGATTACTCCCAACAGTGTCAATCCGACCGCGGCTCTTGGCAATTATCTGAAAAATGGCAATGTGACTTGTATGACATGTCACGCTGTCCACTTTGCCGACACACGCAGCAGTACTATTGACGGACGGGCAAATTTTGCCAACCTGAGCAGCGGTGACGGCCATATTCTCCGGACTGACCGTAGAGGAGCAGCTGTTGCGGCCAGTCAACCGGACAACATGAATATCTGTACGAACTGTCATGCCGGCAAAACCAGCCACAACATGAAAGGACAGGATATTCAGTGTACTGATTGTCATGGGGCTCATGTTGAATATGACCCCAATGATCCTGCCGGTGCAAATGGCATCAACATTTTTCTGGTAAAAAGAGCGGTACCCAAAGGAGCTAACGGATCCGGACAGGTGTTTTTCCGCTTCACCGGCAGCAGGCGGGAATATAAAACCGATCAGGGTACCGGAGTTTGCCAGGGTTGCCACATGGTACCGGCTCCCGGAGGACTCTACCCTCCCGAACATGCCGGCAGTGATCCGAAAGTATGCAGCACCTGTCATTTTCACAACAGCAGTAACGGCTCCTTTTCCGGCGCCTGCACCGCCTGTCACGGCTATCCTCCGACTACTTCGACAGTCGGAGGATCGACCGGTCTGGCTGCGCCGGCAACCGGCGCCACGCAGGTTAACCCCGGCGCCCACGAAACCCATGCAAAAAATCGCTGGATGGCCTGCAACACCTGCCACAACGTGTATACTGTCAGGCCGATGCCGAGCGGCACCATCGATATCGGCTTTTCAATCAACGGAAGCAATTTTCCAGGCTTCGTCGGCAGTGCCAACAGCGGAACTTTCAACGGCACAAACCTGAAGCTCGGTTACAGTTGGAGCGCTTCAGCCGGGACATCGCTGACGACCGGCAACCCCACAATTACCTGCATTGTCTATTGTCACGGCTCAACACTTACTGGAGGGTCTATTGCCGCCCCCACCTGGACAATAACCGATGGCAGCCAGAAAATGTGCGGCACCTGTCATGGCGTAACAGCAGTCACTGCGCCGGCCAGCGGCAGCCATCAGCGCCATGCCGGCGGTGGCGCCAATGGACTGGCAATCCCCTGTGCTTCCTGTCATGGGCTCCGTAATAATAATGATCATGTTAATGGCTCGGTAGAGTGGGATTTCGGGGGTTTGACCGGAGGCGGCCTGTACAAGGGAGCTACCGTCGGCAGCAGCGGCACCATAGCTCCCAGCGCCAGCTATGGACAGTGCGCGAATTTTTATTGTCACAGTAACGGTACTTCTCTGCAGACGACTCTCAGCATCCCCCGAACGATCCCCACCTGGGGAGGAGCTGTAACGGGTTGCGACGGCTGCCACGACGGTCTGTCCACCGGCCCGTCATACCCGAATGGCGCTCCCAAGGCCAATAGCCACGCTGTTCATGTTGTTGCATTCGGCTACGGCTGCAACACCTGCCACTATGACACCACTACTTCAGGCACAACAATCAGTAATCCGGGCAATCATGCCAACAGGATATTCAATCTTCGCCCCAATGCGGCTGCCGGAGTGAACTTCACCCCGACAGTCGGTACACCGGCAACACCCAGCAGTTGCGCCACGATCTCCTGCCATGGCGGCAACAACGCCACCTGGGGGGCAAAAGCAAGATGCCAGGACTGCCACCTGGTCACTACAGCGGATATTGATGATTTCAGCGGAACCTTCTGGAACAATGGTGTGGTTTCCAAAATCAATACCACCGCATGGACAATGACCGGTCATGGCAGAGTCGCCGCATTTCCATCCGGTAATCCTGCTGCAGACTTCAGTGTCACCAATGCCTGCGAATATTGCCACGATTACGCCACACCTCATAAAACGGCGTCGAATCCGTTCAGACTCAAGAACTTCACCGACACTCCATGGGGGAAGAACAGCGTCTGCATGAACTGCCATGCCACAGGCTCACCCGGTATAACAGTTGATGGCCAGCTTCGTAACGGCTCCAAGAAAGTGGATTCATATCATTTCGGCAACCAGCACTCTTCAATCCTGAATTCAGGTCAGTTCTGCTGGGATTGCCATGACGGGCATGGCGACGGAAACCTGTATATGATCCATGATTCTGTATCAGCCACTTCCGATCTCAACACCGGTGCTCCTCAGGGAGCCGGACGTTCGGTACTCTTTACTGCTGCCGTTACCGGAACCGACTATGCCCGCAGTGCCCCCCCCTTTGACGGCATCTGTAATGTCTGTCATACGACCACTGCCCATTACACTTCAGGGACTGGTGACGGCCATAACTCCACAACACGTTGCACTTCTTGCCATTCTCACAACGGTCAGGATGCGATCTCGGCATTTGCACCGGGAGCAGGCGCCTGCAACAGCTGTCACGGCTATCCACCGGCACGGCCGGGCTTTGTCGGGACCTATAACAACTGGTCAACCGCGAATGCGGAGAATTACCCCGGCGGTGGCGGTGCCCATACGATTGACAACCATGTCAGCAAACTGGCCAAACCGGGCAATGGTTTTGCCCACTGCAGCAAGTGTCACGATTCTACTGACCATAAGATGACCCCGATTGCCTTTAATCCCAGCCAGAACATAAAGGTCAGGGTTAACCTGAGATACAGGCTCGAAGCGGGCAAGCAGTACAAATATACCTCAAACCGGAGGGATGCAGGTGCTCACCAGACCGGCACCTGCTCGAACAACAGCTGCCATTACGGTGCAACACCCAAATGGGATCCAGCTCATTGACCGTGCGCCGGGAGGATTACCCCTCCCGGCCTTTCGTGCTGATAACATAAAGATCCTGCTGTGATTCAAGAGATAGAACGAAGGAGCTTGTTATGGTAGGGAAGCGCGAGAATTGTAAGTTTTACTCGCATAAAGTCGCGGGAATTATTGTGCTGGCGGGCTTGACACTCAATGCCGGCACAGGCCATTCCGCAAGTGTGCTCAACTCCTGTACTACTTACTGCCATGCCCTACCTCCGCGGGATGGCATCCGCAAAGGTAACCCGCACTTCAATTCACAATCGAGCGCCTTCCTCGGCAATCATCGTAACCATCTGTCCGCGGCTCCGGACACAGCAAGCTGCGGCATTTGTCACACCCCGGTCGCACCGACCGGCTTCGGTCACCAGAACGGTATCATAGGTATGGCAAACAGTCTGAAAGGATATTCAGCAGTTGCACTACGTGCAAAATATGACAAGGGGATATTCTTTAATTTGACTTCGATTCCTAATCTGACGAACGCTCGCTGCTCGAACGTGAACTGTCATTTCGAAAAACAGACTCCGGTATGGGGATCAACAGCCTATGTCTCGCCAGCGGACTGCAACGGCTGCCACGGCGCACCGCCAGCCGGGACACCGGTTGCACCCTCCGGTGGTCTGGCTGGCAGCCATACCCGCCATGACGTGTACTACCCGGGAGCTGCCAATTGTCAGAAGTGCCATCCCGGCTACGCGACCTTTACCCATGCCACCACCGCAGGACGTCCTCTGAAGGTCCAGGGCTTCCTGCGCAATCCGCTTAGTGCTCTGGAATCGGGTGCAAGCTACAGCGGGAGTGGTCTGAATTATCTCCCCGGCAAGAGCGGTGCGCAGCTATTCGGCACGTGCGCCAACCTTTACTGTCACAGCAGTGGCCAGAATGCCACTAGCGGCAGCAGCGGCGTTGTTTACAACAACCCTGTCTGGGGCTCGGCAGCTCTAACCTGTGCGGGATGCCACGTCGATGAAGCAACTGATACAGTCGGTACCGGCAGCCACAGAGTCCACACAATTTCAACCGGAGCCGGCCTCGATTGCAGCGTCTGTCACCTCGGTTACACGAAAGCGACCGTTTCTACGACAACGCACGTCAATAGCCTGATCGAGCTTGGTGCTTCCGGATTTACCTATTCACAGGGAAGCGGAGCGACCAACCCCGCGGCAAACGGTTATGGCACCTGTTCAGCTTCGCTCTGTCATGGTTCTTCCGCTACGGTCACATGGGGAGCAAATTCCAGCAATGCCACCTGTACCAAGTGCCACGGCAAAGGGACTATTCCGGCAAATTACAGTACCGCCAGCGCCGTGCAGTCGGCCCCCGGCTATGCCGGCACCGGAACCGATCTGGCCGGTCAGACCGGAGTCATTACCAACAGCGTTTCAAACGACCCCCAGGTTGGTGCACATGATGCCCACCTGAGAACTGTCAATAATTACACTGCCAGAGTGGTACTTTGTTCGGATTGTCATACGGTCCCCGCGTCAGGGGCCCATGCCAATGGAACAACCGATCTGGTCTGGAGCAACCTTGCGCGGAACATCGGCACTTCCGGCACACCTGCCTCGCGCGGCACCCTCGCTCCGACCTATTCCGCCGGAGTCTGTTCTGCCAACTACTGCCACGGCGGCAGACTGGCCGGAGGTATCAATACCTCGCCAGCCTGGACCGGAACGACCTATCTGACCACATACGCAAAAACTGCGGCAAACTGCGGCCAATGCCACGGTGCACCGCCTCTATCGGCACCATCTTCGTACCTGCACGCCGGTCTGACGATTGGCAGTGATTGCGCCGGCTGTCACGGCCATAACGGGAACGGTCCGACTCATATCGACGGCACGCTCCAGGCTGCCGGAGGCAGCTGCAACAGCTGCCACGATTACGACACGACAGCCGGCGGTACAACATGGGGTACCACCAACTTCGGGAAAACAGTTGCCATGGAAGGTCGGGGAGCCCACGCAAAGCATATCGAGTATATCAAGGCACGATACCGCGTAACCCTCAACCCTGCCAGCGATACATTCGGTAGCGGTAATGCAGCCGTGGTCTGCGGTGTCTGTCATACCAACCTGGTTGCAAACCATACCATGAGTGATTCGACTCAACCCCGCAGCATTAACTTCGGTGATGGTAGCTTGGTCTATAAATTCGGCAATACCAACCCCTTGTACAACGGTGCTTACAACACCTCATCGGCGGTTTATCCGAAGAGCTGTTCGAACCTTGATTGCCACTACAAGACTTCCCCGGTCTGGTCCAAGTACTAGAAATCTTCAAGGTACCTGATTGGCGCAACTAATTGATCTATAAGTCAGCATGTTACCTCCAGTTTCTTCATTGATAGATTAAGCTTTTAATAAACCGGAGACACGTGAGAAAATTCCCGCTCCAGATAATCGCCTTGCTGATCATTGTGAGTTACAGTGCAATGGCAATCAGTCCTCTTGCGACCTTTGCAGCAAAATCCAAAATCATCGCTCGCGCCGTCACAGGTGTATGTGCCGGGGATTGCGGCAGCTGCGGCTGTTCGCCGGAACATAGTGCCAACCATACCTGCTGCTGCTGGAAAAAGAAGCTGCAGGACGACCACGAACATGAACACACTCACACAGCAGATTGCTGCAAGAAAAAAGACCATGGAAGCAAAACTGTACTGAGTTGCGGCTGCCCCTGCGGTAGCAATAAACTGCTTGCCTTTTGGAACGGGGAAACATACGAACAGTTGCCGTACCGCTTCAGCGCAGATACCCCGGTTTTCCGTTCAGACTGCCTTTCCACTCTCTACCGCAAGCGCTTGACAAGCCGTCATGGCGAACCCCCTGACCCACCTCCCAAACCAGTAATACCCTGCTGAAAAGCTCTCACCCCAGCACCAACAATTGTCGGCACATACGCGACTGATTAGCGATCCACGTCGCTATGGCAGCACTTTGACACGGGCAAGTCACGTGAATAGCGCTTCGCTCCGACCAGCGTACGCCTGCTCACTGTGCGGAGTCGAAACTTGCCCGGCAGAGGGAAATCTGCCAAATAATGCCGTCAGCTTTCAACAGCCGAATCAGGATTTATTCAATAAAGGAGAAACGATGATGAATCATCACAAGAATATAGTAAGTGTACTTTTGGCCATAGCAATGGCTCTCACTGGCTGCAGCAATGGCTTTTCGCCATATACAGGCGCAGGAGGCAGCGGAGCAGGCAAAACCGTTGCTCTGCAGGGAAGCCAGCAGGGCCAGAGCGGCGGACTGGCGGACTATGACGGCGACGGAATAGACGATATGATGGTGGGAGCCCCATATGCCAAAGGCAACGGCACAGTGGGCGCCGTTCTGATCTACAAAGGGAGTGCCAACGGCTTTGACACAAAACCAACCTGGGTTCTTACCGGTGACGACAACTTTGGATTCACTCTCGTAAATCTTGGGGATGTGGATGGCGACGCCAAGGCCGATTTCGCAGTGGGGGCTTATAACGGCGATGGAGGGGATGTATCGCTCTCCGGCAGTGTCACCATCTTCAAGGGTGGGAGCAGCGGCAAGGTAATCGCCAAGCTGGCCGGAGATGACGCCCTGGATAAATTCGGCCTGTCCCTGAGCGGCGGTTGTGATCTCAACGGGGACGGTATCAAGGACATTATCGTCGGTGCCCCTTTTAATTCGCCAGGTCCCGAGCGCTACCAGGGCGGAGCGGTCTATGTCTATTTCGGACCCGATTTCAAGGAGACCACCCGCATCAAGCTCCCGGCCAGTATGACCAACACAGGGATTGGCTTCACTGTGGCTTGCGGAGATCTGAACAACGACGGCATCGGTGATCTCATCATCGGAGCAACCGGCAAGGTCCTGATCTATTACGGCAAATCCGGTTTCAACCCGTCCACCAACAGCCCGGATGTGACAATCACCAGCAGCGACAGCAAATTCGGCACCGCGCTGGCGGTAATCAAGGACCTGAACGGTGACGGATTCGACGAACTGGTCATCGGAGCACCACAGGCGACCGTATCATTGAACAGCGTCAACACGGCCCGGGTCGGCCGTGTCTATATCGTCAAGGGTGGAAGCGGCACCCGTACCATCAATCTGGCCGCGCCCGGCAGCAATCTTCTTACCAGAATCGACGGCGCGGGTTATTTCGACTTTTTCGGCAGCAGCATCACTCAGGTTGGAGACGTGGATGGAGACGGCAGGCCTGACCTGGCTGTTGCGGCTATCAATGCGGACAAGGACGGAGCCACCTCCGCCGCCAACGGCCTCACGAGCGGCAAGGTTTACCTGCTAATGGGCAAAGACATCAAGACAGACGGCAGCGTGACACCCATCACGAGCGCTACTGCCTTCAACGGTTCCAGCGGCAACATGCGTTACGGAACCTTCATGGCACCTTTCACCAAGAACGGCCCCAAACTCCTGGTAGGCGCACCGACGATGAACCGGCAGTCAGGCGGAATCTACGGTATATCTCTGGAAGGTGGAAGCAACGTTACACCCAGCTTCCATGCCGACGGTACCGACAGTTCAACCACCGGACACGACTGCTGCGCCAAGACCGTATCAAAGGGAGGAAACCGACCATGAAACGAAACATCTATATAGCGTGTGTGATAGTCCTTGTACTTGGAGGATTCGTTTGGGCTGTCGCGGCACTCGATGGCGCGACCCTTTACTCAGCCAACTGCGCCGGCTGCCACGGTCCTCTGAATGGTTCCGGTAAAAACGGGGCCACTGCCACCCGCATCCAGACGGCAATCGGCAGCAACATCGGCGGTATGGGGTCACTCTCACTGAATGCGGACCAGATACAGGCCATCACCGACGCTCTGGCACCTCCGACCATTTATGATGCCTCCAACTTCAGCGTAGACGGCCGCAAGTGGCAACCGATTCCCACCGGCTATATTGCCGGCAAAGACAACGGCCCGGGCGATGCAATCCATCATCCGGGAGATGACTGCGGCATCTGCCACACGCCCGGCGGAAAGGCCGGCAACAAGGTCTGGACCATGTCCGGCACCGTCTATGACAGCCGGGCGGCCCGCACTCCCCTGGTCGGCGCAGAGATCATTTTTCAGAATATCAGCGGCAAAACCTTCAGCATGACGACCAATGAAGTCGGAAATTTCTGGACCGACAAACCTTTCTTCAATAACCCGGACAACACCGATTCCAGCAATTGGAACTACAAGGCCTGGGTAAAATACGGCAACAGTTACCGGCCAATGGTCAGTATCGCTCCGGTTGGAGGCGGTCGTATGAGCTGCAGCATGCACCATGCAGGGATGGGCAGCCGCGGAGGACTGTGGGCCCTGAGCACTAGCACTCTCAAGTCCTATCCGGACACTGGACTCAGCTACAGGAAGCATGTTTTCCCCATCATTCGGAGCAAGTGTGCACCATGCCATATACCGGGTGACACCACCGCCAGGGCCCCCGCAGGAGAACCGCCCTTCGACTACAGCAAGGGACTCGATTTGATGACCTTTGAAGGATCTTCAGTGTTGGTTCCGGCGTATACTCCTCACGGCTCAGGGCCGGTTCCTGATAAAACCTGGTCCAAGCAGGGTATTTTGAGCGTTGTCAATATCACTTCTCCGGCGTCAAGCCTCATCCTGGTCAAGACCCTGAACGGTTCCACCCACGGCGGCGGCAGCTTCTGGACCGACCAGGATGCCGATTACAAGGCGATCCGGCAATGGATCGCCGAAGGGGCACGGAAGAACTGATAAATCGTTTTTTTCTCATCGGGGGCGGTCACTCCCCCGATGAGACGCATACAGGAATTCAGGGAATATTTTTAAAGGAGTTGACATGAAAAAATACATGATGATGCTGTTGATGTTCCTTTTTATCTCCTTACCCCTTGCCGTAGGAGCAGAGACGGTGGAGAGCCCCAATACCTGCCAGCAGTGCGGTATGGATCGAAACATGTTTGCCCGCAGCCGGATGATCGTCAGCTATGCTGACGGTTCAACCGTGGGAGTCTGCAGCCTCCACTGCGCAGTGGCCGAGATGAAGAACAACTGGGACAAGCAAGTCACTTCACTCAAGGTTGCCAATTACACGACAAAAGAGCTTACAGATGCCCGTAGCGCAACCTGGGTAGTCGGAGGTCAGGAAAAGGGTGTTATGACCGCCCTGCCTAAATGGGCGTTTGCCAGAGAAGAGGACGCACAGAAATTCATCCGGGAGCACGGCGGGAAAATAAGCACTTTCGACCAGGCGATGCAGGCCGCCAAACAGGAAACTGTTGAACTCATTGAGAACCCTGACGGACAGCATGCCCATATGGGCCACGACATGAGCAGCCACATGGGACCGGGCTCCCAGATGATATTTAATCCCGCCTTCAGCGACGACATCTACCATACACACCCCGCCGGCATGTGGATGACCGGCTACAAATTCATGCATGTAAACATGGATGGCCTGCAGGACGGCACCGATAAGGTCCCCGTGAGCCTGGTCAGCCCGCAGGGGAGCAAACCATACGGATTCATGATGACGCCCGTAAGAATGACCATGGACATGCAGATGTTGATGATCATGTACGGGATAACCGACCGCTTGACAGTGATGGCGATGGCGAACTATCAGACCATGACGATGGACATGCTGATGAACATGGGGATGGGCAACGTTCCTGGTGCTCCGATGCGCACCGGCGGATTCGGTGATACTGAACTGAGGGGGATCTACAAGATCAATAATTGTCTGGTCGGAAGTCTCGGTCTCAGCATCCCGACCGGCGACACCCATCAGCAGATTGAGATGATGAGCCGGAAATTTCGCGCCCCCTATGATATGCAGCTCGGTTCAGGCACCTTCGACCTCAAGCCTGCGCTGACTTACAACGCACTGAGCGAAGACGCTGTCTGGAACTGGGGGGGTCAGGCCTCATATACATATCACCTGGGAGATAACGATGCCGGTTACACCCTTGGCAACAATATCAAGTTGACCAGCTGGCTCCAGCGCGCCATCGGCCCCGCCAGCGCCTGGCTGCGGCTTGCCTTCAACGACACGAGACGGATCCGTGGCGAGGACCCCGAAATCGCGAAAATTATGGATCCTGTAAACGGAGCTTCAATGCCTGATGCCGATCCGGCCAATTACGGCGGGCAGCGACTGGACGGCTTCATCGGAGCGAGCTACATAAAGGGGCCTTTCAGTTTCGGGGTGGAAGGCGGAATACCTCTTGTTCAGGCTGTGAATGGACTGCAGTTGGTGAACGACTGGTATCTGACAGCAGGTTTTCAGGTAATGTTTTAAGCTGTAATTTGCCGGATGGTTACGAAGCGATAATTTTCGAAAGGCGGCCAGAGAGGCCGCCTTTACTTAGTGCCGGTTTTCCGTTATTAATTCGAAACTATCACCAGGATTCGCTTCTACACATGAATTGGATTCCTGGATAATCAGGTCAGAGCTTCTTGGCAACTGCCCGGGCAGCGGTCACCACCGGATCCCAGACCGGTGAAAACGGAGGTGCGTAGCCGAGGTCGAGGTTAATCATCTCCTCCACTGTAAATCCGGCGTGTAAGGCTGTCGCCACCGTGTCGATCCGTTTGGCCGAGCCCTCCAGTCCGACAATCTGCCCCCCCAACAGTCGGCCGCTCCCTTTCTCTGCCAACAGCTTGACTGTGATCTCTCCTGAGCCCGGATAGTACCCTGCTCTGGTCCGGCTCTTGATAACGGCACTGACGTGTTCAAGACCAAGTGCTGCAATTTCTTTCTCCTGAAGGCCGGTGCGGGCTACTTCCATCTGGCAGATCTTTGTAACGGCTGTCCCCACTACCCCTGTAAAAGTAGCGTAACCTCCACCAAGATTGATGCCGGCCACCCTCCCCTGGCGATTGGCGACAGTGCCGAGCGCGATGTAGAAAGGACGGCGACTGACCAGATGAAACGACTCGGCACAGTCCCCGGCTGCCCAGATACCCGGGAGGCCGCTCTCCATTCGCTCATTCACCCGAATTGCCCCCTTCTCTCCCAGAGGGATACCGGCTGCAGCAGCCAGCGCTGTGTTTGGGCGTACCCCCAGGCCGAGAACCACGATGTCGGCTGGCAGCGTCCGTTTATCGGTCACTACCCCCGTCACTTTTCCATTTTTTGTCTCGAACGCGGAAAGGGTCTCCTCCAGATACAGGTTTACCCCGAGATCGCGCAGCTCCTTGGAAACCAGGGCACCCATGTCGTAATCAAGGGTCACCATGACCTGAGGGGACCTGTTGACCAGAGAAACTTCCAGACCATGTCTGACCAGGGCTTCCGCCATCTCCAGACCGATGTAACCACCACCGACGACTACCCCCCTCTTAACCCCTCCGGCGTCCAGACGCCGGCGAATCTCAAGACCGCTCTGAAGGGTGTTTACCCCGCAAATCTCGACGGCGTCCGAGCCTGGGAGATCCGGACAAACCGGCAGGGCGCCGGTGGCAATCAGCAGTTGATCATAGGACTCCCACCAGACGCTATTGCTCAGCAGATCACGAACCCGGACTCTCCCCGCCGCCGGATCAAGCTCCTCTACTTCATGGTGAATTCTGACGTCGATTCCGTCCCGCTCCCGAAACTTTTCCGGTGTACGGATAATGAGAGATTCTTCCCTGTCGACAACCCGGCCGACATAGTAAGGTATTCCTCAGGCGGAAAAGGAGGTATGAGGGCTGCGCTCAAAGACGATAATCTCAAGCTCGGGACAACGGCGTTTGGCCTGCGAAGCAGCACTCATGCCGGCTGCATCTCCGCCGACAACAATCAGTCTTGTCTTGCTCATCTGCCTTTCTCCAGTAAACATGATTCCGGAAGTTGTGCCCCAGGGAAGTAATTACCGGTTATGAACCGACCGGGTTGCCTTTCGATTCGACATCGAAGATCGACATGACATTTTCCGGGGTATACCCGCAAACCTGAGTCTGTGTGCCTGTTTTTCCCTGATGTACCCATTCAACCTTGTCTCCGGAAGCATCATTTACCAATTTAACCCGTGTTCCGGCGATTTTCTGGAGTTTGCTCCACATCTCTTCCATGGTCAAAAGATCTATGCCCCCCAACTCCTCGTCAGCGGACAGGTTCTCAATAAACCTCTCGATCAGATCATAATCGAGAAAATCATCCTCTATCCGCCACCACTTCACAAAATGATGATTATCTTTGCGCTGTTGCTCAAGCAATTTCAGAATTTCACGTGCATTCATGGTCCACCTCCTGTATCAGTCACTCCCGCGTTTGCCTGTGTGTGGAGCGGCGTCTCCAATCTCTTATTTTTTGTGGCATTTGGTACAATTCTCCGGATTATTCGTTGCAAACGCCTTGGTGCCGTTATGACATTCGCCACAGAACTTGCCGCTGTGTATATCCGCCATCTTCATCTCGGTAGAACCCTTCTTCATCTTGAAGATCTTCGAGTGGCAATCCAGGCACTTGAGGCCCTTATCGGCATGCACCTTGCCATCGAAGGTGACCTTGCCCATGGGCGCATCCCACTCCGCAGTTTTTCCCGGAGGAACCGCATACGCAGAAGCGGCAATCATGCCGGAAATTAATGCCGAAATGACAGTTGTCAAGCGGAACATAAATTTATCTCCTTCTGTCCAGTTAAGATTTTTGTCAGACTAATTGTTGTTAGCTCCCATATCTATCCATACCTTGATCAGGTTTTGTTCAATCGCAGCCAGTGGCGGTCTGTTAAGGGGCATTGTCGGCGTAATCGTACCGTTTATCCTGTTAAACAATACACTGCTTGTAGAATTACCGGCGATTACCCTGATGCCGCTCGGCGTTGATGCTACTGAGTTGACATTTACCAGATTACCAATCGAGGCACCCGCCAGTAATGACATAGGAGCAATTCCGCCCGGGGCATGGCAGGCGGACAAGGCGCAGCTGGCGGTGAAAATCGTCTGAATATTGTCCGTAAACGATATCAGCTGACCGCGGATCACGCCGGGAGCGTTTGTACTGGTATGGGCGTTGACGTAGTATCCGCCCGCCTTGAACCTTGCCACCTGGGCATCCGTCAAAAAAGTATTGGCCGGCAGGCTCCAGATTACCTTGGACGCATCGGGGAGCAGCGCGACAATGACACCCCCCGGGGTGCCGACATCACCGTCATGGATGTGGGCAGCGCTCACAGCGGTCGTCTGTGGGGTTCCAGAGAGACTGAATCCGGTCAGGGTCATTGAACCGCGAAGCTTGTTGGTTGAATAAAGAGTGAAACTTGCCGTGCCGCCCGGTGTAGCAGCGGCCGCATCAGGCAGGGTCGGCGCCGGTACCTCCTGGAGAGTAGTGACTGTTGCTTGCCTGGTGACAGCTGCAGGGGCCGGCACAGGAGTTACGGAAGTACCGCCTCCGCCTCCGCCGCAGGCAGCCGTGAGCAGGGCAATTGAGCAGGAAAAGGTTAACGCGGTGATGGGCCTGAATGTTGTATTGAATCGTTTTTTCATAACTTCCTCCATGTCGTTTTTGATCTACGCACCGATTACGGGCGATTGTGTATCAACCAGAAAAAATTCAGTTATTCAATGCTCCCTCGTCGATCCAGGCCTTGATAGCCGGGATCGCGCTGGGGTTGAGAGTATCGAGGAAAGGGCCCCCTTGAGGCATGCGCAGGCTCTGGTCCGGCAGGCCTGTGCCACTCACCCGCTTGTAAAGAACACTGTCGCCAGAGTTGCCCGGTATCACCCTTATACCTGGGAGGAGCGGTTTAACCGCCGGGGCATTAACCAGGTTCGCATAGGAAGCACCGACTGTCAGGGGCAGGAAACCGCCGATCCCCCCGGCGGTATGACAGGCGATGCAGTAGGAGTTCAATATTATTTGTATGTGGTTTGAAAAAGACACCCCGCTTGCCGGAAAAATACCAGCCTGAGGGGGTGCGGTTGAAATGGGAACTGTCGCGGGACTCCCGCCGTCAAGAGTGAATACCGGACCGCTAATATTAATCTGGCCGCGGATCTCGCCGCTTCCGTGTGCAGCGCTATGGACGTTGAAATAGAGCCCG
>JBGQLM010000031.1:0-31651 GCA_041500085.1 Geobacteraceae bacterium | reverse complement strand
GGCAGACATTCCGGCGTCCTCGACTACCACCAGGCAGCGGATGAGGAGAGCGCCCTGGCACTGCTGCGCCGGCTGGTGGAGCAGCTGGTGGCCGCTGATCCGCACAGCCTGACCGCGGTCATCTGCAAGAAGAAGACGGACGAGAGGATGCTCCACAGAGCGTTAACCGGTGTCAGCGGGCTGCATAAGCCGGGTGAGTTGACCTTCGAGCCCGGAGCACTGGTGACGATCGCCCATCAGGTAAAGGGGGTGGAGTTCGCCAACGTGATCCTGTACGACCCGAATTCTAGGGACTTCAGGAGTTCCGCTCTGGACCGGAATCTGCTCTATGTGTGCGTTACCCGTGCCTGCAAGCGACTGGACATAGTATACTGGCAAGAGCTTGCCGCCGGGTTTGCGTAAGGCGGCTGAGCCGTGGTCGGAACTTTTCGCTGCCGGATACATGATGCAGCGGAGGAAAATAAAAAGGGCCGGAACTCTGCGTCCTGACCCTTCAAATTGCCATGCAGTCGGCAAAGCCCGACCTAGTCAACAAAGCCAAAGTCCACATCGAAGAACGGGTTGAAGCCAAACCCGAAGTCAAACCCGAACGGGTTGAAGCCAAACCCGAACGGCCTGACGCCAAACCCGAACGGCCTGACGCCAAACCCGAACGGCCTGACGCCAAACCCGAACGGCCTGACGCCTATCACATCCGACTTGGCGCCCGGTGCCGGATTTACTGCCGGATTGACAGCTTTTATTACCATTGGTACCATTGGCGGAACTACGGCATTCACGGTTACAGGATTGCTGATAACCGGGTTACCGGGTACCACTACCGCATTGCTGACCGTAGCGAAAGACATGCTGATCAGCAATGCGACGATAAAGGCCATCAGACTTGTAATATGTTTGATGTTCTTGAAATAGGTTCTCATCTCACACACCTCTTCTTTCGCATTTCCTTCCTGCTACTAGCTTATTATACTTTTTTGAGAGGAAAATTTGCTCCGTAGAAATACGTATATCCATGCTCTGCATAGAAATCGACCTGAAAAGCCGACCCCTTCGGCATCCGGCAAGACGCTGGTGGTCGCCGGCACCCGCGGCAATGCCGTGACTGACCTTCCGGTGGACGGCAAGCCGGTCCCATCCGTCTGAACGCCTGCATCAAGCCGTGATGATTATTCATGATTGCACCCGTCCGGGGAACAGATTATAGTGTCCAGGAATCAGAAGCCCGCCGAAGCGGGCTTTCTTATACCAGGGTTTCGGGGGCAGGTATCCACAAACCACAGGGTGCAAAGGAGCTGATATGAGATTCGGAACGGGATCAGGGAGGCATCAGGTTTTCATTGTCTGTGTTGTTGCTGTCTTTTGCGGTTCAGTTCTGATCTCCGGCTGTGAGAAAGGGGAAAAGTCCGCGGCGGAGAAGCAGGCGACGGAAAAGACGACGTCGCGCGTATCTTTTTGGGAGCTTTTCGATGTGAACGCTTCGACCGTAAAGCCGAAAAAAATTATTCGCGTCGATTCGACCACCATGACGCCTGATGTCCCATTCGAAATTCAGGACATGCGGATCTACAATGCGCCGTTTTCCGACTTCATCGGGCATGATGCCGAAGTCAGACAGGCGGGCGGAGTCTGCGAGATCGTGAAGTTTTATTGACCTGGTCTGCCACGTTTCGCGCTGCGGAAAGTTTCGCGCTATTACCTCATCGGGAGCCGGCTGCAAACCCGTTTGCAGGGGCCCATTCACTCCGTTTTCCAATTTCATCCCTCATGGTCTTCAACAAGTCTTTCAGTAGAAAGGGCTTGGCAAAAACCTTTGATATTCCGATTTCATTCGCCTGACGGATGATCTTCGGTGAAATCCCGCCGGTGTTCATTATGATGGGCATTTGAGGAGCTATCTCCAGGCCCTTTCTGGACAGTTCGAGACCGTTCAGCCCGGGCATATTGAGATCGGTAATCATCAGGGAAAAGGTTCTTTCCGTCATTTTCTCAAGCGCTTTTTCTCCACTCTCTACACAGTGGACCACAAACCCTTCGTGTTCCAGAACGTTCTTGACCAGCTCCAGCGCGTCTCTGTCATCGTCTACGACCAGTATGTCTTCCATTTGATCCTCCCGTTAACCTGGTAATCGAGTAGATATTGCATTTGAATCAGAGCAGACTTTCAGATTTTCGATTTGATCCGCCCGGTGTTGTAGAGAGAATAAGGAGACAGGCTGCAATTACAAAAAACAGCCTGTCTCCCCTTGCTGACAGCGCCTGCCTTACGGGGCAGTAATGGTATTTGCGATTAATGTAACCGCGGTCTGTGCCAACGCCCTGCCGCTCAGCGTTGCGCCGGTATTCATCGAAATCAGTGTTTGACTCAAGATGATTCCCTTGACGTCAGCCGTCGTGCCAAAGGTCGCTTTGCCGGATACCTGCCAGAATATGTTCTTGGCCTGGGCACCGCCGACCAGGGTAATAATGGCGGCGTTGTTCACAAGCAGATCTCCGGCTATCTGGAAGATCCAGACATCATTCGGGCCACCGGCAATTTTAATGCCGGCATTGGTGATTAAAACTCCTGTGCCCCATTTGTAGAGGCCGGGAAGAAGTGTCTTGCCGCTAATATCTCCGCCGCCCAGTTCAATGAAATTAGGTGATGTTCTTCCGGCAGCGTCAGTGAACGCGGTTTGCATGTCGCTTATGGCTGTGGTCATTTTAGAAGGAGTAGGCGGAGCATAGTCGGCCGCATATATTTTTTCGGTCACTAAAGATGAGGTAGAAAAATTATTCGTGGAATCCGCGATCAGTCCAAATCCCGTCATGGCAGTCGCGGCGATAGGACTGACTCCCATATCTCCAACAACTGTGGTGGTCCCGGTGGTTGTGATTCCTGTTTCTGTCAGAATCGCAAAGTCGCCGGCTGTTCTGAGGTCTACCGGGCTGGGACCTGCTGCGGTTGCTGCGGTGGCAAGGACAAGAACAGTCAAAACCGACGTAAAGACAAGATAAGCTTTCTGTGTTGTAAAACGTTTCATGGAATCTCCTTTTGAAATTAAATAAAATCACGATTGATCCGGCCTGCTACAACTTCATCCTCTTCCTTTTTTCACTCCGTTAATAAAACCTGCATACTCCTTTGTCCGGTTATTCTCCCCTTTCCTGAAATTGATATCTGCTCACTCTTGGCTGCAATGACCAGAATCATATAAGCAGTAGAGCAAATAGCCTGCCGTTTATTTAAGAATCTTCTAAAGTCAGGATTCATTCATGATTACAAGGCATTAGGTCGACGGAAGAAAACTTCGGAAGAAGTATGAGATGATCGTTTGGTCTCAACATTTGGTAAAACCGTAACATGCTGAGAGATGCCTGGTGTGGGCAGGAATTATGGTGTGGCGCAGGGACGAGGAAAAGAATTGCCTTCCGAATGACTGAAGGTATAGGGTATCGGAACGGCTCAAGAAGGTGGCTTGATCCTGATTCCTGAATCCAAGGAAACAACTCTGCATTCAAGAACTTCTCCCGGAGGAGCCCATGTCAATTCACTGGAAGGATTCATTCAAAATCGGGATCACGGAAATCGACAGCCAGCACTGCGAGCTCTTCTCCCGTCTGGAAAAACTGGAAAATGCCCTCCGGGAAGGCAAGGGGAGCGGGATAGTCATCAGTACGTTTCATTTTCTCGACAACTATGTCCAGCTTCACTTCAGGGCAGAGGAAGAGCTGCAGGAGCTTTACCACTACCCGCACCGGGCGATGCATCTGGCCGAACATGCCGTCTTCAGAAAAAGGTTGA
Organism: Geobacteraceae bacterium; assembly: GCA_041500085.1. Taxonomy (GTDB): domain Bacteria; phylum Desulfobacterota; class Desulfuromonadia; order Geobacterales; family DSM-12255; genus VEOV01. The sequence goes on along the minus strand of JBGQLM010000031.1, from coordinate 27,870 downwards.
AGGAGCTGGAAGAACGGCTGACCATCGAAGACCCTTCGGAAAAGCTTGCTGCTCACACCCATGCTTTCCTTACCCAATGGCTGATCACCCATATCACCAGTCTGGACAAGGGACTGGCCGGCTACTTCAACGAGGCCCGGACAAAACAGTGGGAGAAATGGCTCGTTTCTCAATTTTGACGCAGGAGTTGTTTGCATCCGGGTTAGCGTCAGGTCCGACTATAAATTATTACCCGATTTACCGGCTGGATAGAGGTATCCACAAATCACGGGGAGCAAAGGAGCTGAATGACTTGTGATATCCCGGCCTGGTGGCATGCCTGCGGGATCGTGCTGGTGCTCGCAATGTTCCTGCTCAACAGGAGTACCAGGTCCGCAAACATCCTGGTGGTCTGCATCATCCGTCTGCCGGGTGTCGTTCTGCACGAACTGGCGCATCTGCTGACCGGTATTCTGCTGCGGGCGCAGCCGGCCGGATTCAGCCTGATACCGCAGCGCCGTGGTGACGGCAGATGGACGCTCGGCTCCGTGGCCTTCCGGAGAGTAACCGCGTTCAATGCCGTACCGATTGCTTTCGCCCCGCTCGGACTGGTCCCCCTCGCATACTATGCCTACCGCTGCTGGTTCGACTGGCTGCCTGTTACCTTCGCCAATACGCTGTTCCTTTACGCTGCCGTATTCCTGCTGGTCTGCAATGCACTCCCAAGTCGCCAGGACCTGCGAGTCGCCTGCAACTGGAAGAGTGTGCTCCTCTATGGCAGCATCAGCGGGGTAGCGGGGTATGTCTGGTTTCACTACTACGCTTGATTATGCGTAACATACCTGTTGGCCTGAACGCACATATGAAGCTGTGACGTCACCCCGGTACGATTGTATAACGCTTGACGTTATTAACGGGCAGTGGTATTTTCCAGGTATGATACAAAGCTTTGCGGACAAGGAAACAGCGGCTATATTTTCGGGTCTTGCAGTAAGGCGCTTGCCGCTCGATGTGCAGCAGACGGCACGGCGTAAGCTGATGCAGCTGGACGCGGCCAGAATGATTGATGAGTTGCGCATCCCTCCGGGAAACCGGCTGGAAGCTTTGAAGGGAAACAGAAAAGGTCAATGGAGCATCCGGATCAACGATCAATGGCGCATATGCTTTCACTGGGAAGAGGGTAATGCCGAAGACGTACAGATCGTGGACTATCACTAGGAGAACAGCAATGGCTATCAAAAGGGAAGATATCGATACCATGGATTTTTCGGATGTGTCGGACGGAGCGAGACTTGCTCCTGTTCATCCTGGAGAGGTGTTGCTGCATGACTTTATGGAGCCTTTGGGAGTGACCCAGAATCGACTGGCAATAACGATTGGCGTACCGCCCCGGAGGATCAACGAGATCGTGCACAGCAAGCGTGGCATTACCGCTGATACGGCTTTACGGTTGGGACGCTTCTTCGGTACTACGCCGAATTTCTGGACGGCTTTGCAGGCTTCATACGATACGGAAAACGTCCGTTCGCATATTTGGGAGGCACTGAAAACGATCCCTCGCTATGAGCATAAATCAAAGGGGCAGAAACATAAAATCGCAGCGTAACAATCGCTGAGGTGAAGAGCCGCTCGTATCTGATCCCCTCTGCCCGCTCAAAGCGGGCTTCAGTTTGCAGGCAGCCCTGCCAGCGCCCATGCAATAGCTTGCCACGACAGAATTGACCCGGGAAATCAACCGATGAGAGTTTTTGCCAACCTGTTTCTGATCATCTTTCTTGCCGACGGGGGCTTTTCCCTGATCGACGAGCTCGTTCCCCTGTTTACCCCGCTCACCTCTTTTACCGAGCTTCGGAGCCTGCTGGCCGGGACCGTCATCGTCATGGCCGCTTTGCTCTACCCCTGCCTCGGCATTGACCGGCGGCTTCCCAAACGCGTCTTTCTCCCCCAGATTCTCTTTGCCTTTTTCTGCCCCCTGGCTGTCTGGCTGTTTCCGCCGCTCGCCGGGATCCGGAGTGCCGGGCTCATTGCTGCCGCCGTACAGGTCGCTCTCGGTATGCTCCCGCTCCGCTACTTCCGGAGAGGTGGCGTACGCTGTCTGACGATGCCGCCGGAGATGTTCGCTGCCCCGTTCTTCAGGCTCAAGAACACCCTGATCTTCGGCGCAACCAGCCTGTTCCTTGCCCCTTTTGCCCTGATACTGCTGATCCTTTTTGCGGTGAACGCCTACATGACCGAGTATACTTCGGGCTTCATGAGAGTGGACCCCGGCGGGCTCCGGATGGCCGAGCGGGTCTACAGGCGCGACAACCGGACGATCCGGCTGGCAGCGATGATTCATGTCGGCAGCAGGGAGTTTTACGACGAGCTGGTTCGTTCAATCGTTCCGGCCCGGATCATCGTCCTTGCCGAAGGGGTCAGCGACGACGAAAATCTGCTGGCCAGCAGCCTCGACTATGGAAAAATGGCCGGTTACCTGGGGCTGACTTCCCAGAAGGAGATGCATTTCCGGGGGAGAGTCATCGAGCCGGAAGAGCTCGACCTGCCGCGGCTTCGTGCGGGAGACGGGAAACCGCCGGGGCAGGTTGATATTCTCAGGGCCGATGTGGATGTCAGCGACCTTCGTCCGCCGACGATACTCCTTCTCAATGCCCTCGGGAAGCACCTGCAGGAGAGTGATTCCTTTGCGGAAGGATTCCTGTCGCTCAACTCCTGGGGGGAAAAGAACATAACTCCGGAAACGTACGAACTCATCTTTGACGACATCCTGCACCGGAGGAACATGGAACTGATCCGCTACCTGGAAAAAGCTCTCGACCGCTACGATACCGTCGTCATCCCCTGGGGGGCGCTGCACATGAAGGAGATCGAAGAGGAGGTCCTCAAGCGGGGATTCACCCTGCAGGAAGAGCGGGAAAGGGTCAGCATCGATTTCCGGAAGATTTTTTTGAGCGCGTTATGACGCAGAGCTTGTGAGGAACAATCCGTCGCAGCGTTGCCGAAAAGAAATGGCTTGTTTCTCGATTCTGACGCAGGTAACTTATGGATCCGCGGGCTGAACCAATGGAGGACAAACTATGCCGCTGCTGGCCTGGAACGACGATTATTCGGTCAATAACGAGGAGCTGGACGGTCATCACAGGGAGCTGATGTCAATTCTCAACCGCCTGTACGGCGAGTGCCTGAAAGTTGACGCCGAGAACTGTGTCGGCCCCAAGCTGGAGGAGCTGCTGGCCTATGCCGATTATCATTTCAAGGCGGAAGAGCAGTATATGCGGGACATTGAATATTTTGAAATCGATGAACATATCGAGATGCATAACGGTTTTACCTACAAGCTGGAGGAGATCAAGCGGATCCCGCACTCGAGCGACCTGGAGTTGACCAGAGAGCTGATCGTCTATATCGGCAAGTGGCTCCTGCACCATGTGCTGGAGGATGACAGAAAATATGCGATCCATGCGGCGAGCCGGGGGCAGGGCGGGCTCAGATCAGGCAAGGGAGAGGTGGAAGAGAAAATATGAACAAGATCACCAGGAATTCAGTCGTCACACTCGCTTATACGGTTGTCGATGCAGACGGAACAATGATAGACGATGGGAGGGAGCCTCTCAGCTATCTGCATGGCGGCTACAACTCGATTTTTCTGCCCGTCGAGGCTGCCCTTCACGGGAAAGCCGTCGGCGATTCGGTTGCGGTAAAACTGCAGCCGGCAGATGCCTTTGGAGAGTACGATCCCGAGCTGGTGAATATCGTTCCGGTTGATGAACTGCCGGAGCCGCTGTCGGTCGGGATGCAGATAGAAGGCACCCCTGAAGGTGGCGGTGAGGAGGACCGGTTTTTCGTGACTGTGACCGACATTGCTGACGGCAAGGCGGTTCTGGACGCCAACCATCCGCTGGCCGGCGTCCCGCTGGTATTCGCCGGTACCGTTCAGGCTGTCCGCCCGGCTACCGCGGAGGAGATTGTTGCGGCACAGGAGAAAGAGGCCCCTGCCCGCTGAAAACGCCCCTCAGTCCCCCGGAGAAGATTTCCCCATTGCTTGATCCGATTAACGTGCGATAACTTTCACAATTCATTTCCCGCCGCCCCTGCTACAGGGGGCCGGCCAACCGCGAGGCGCCACTCTCATGGATATGCTCGATTCCAGAACCCTCATTTATGTCTCCGCTCTGATCGATGCCCTGCTGACCGTCATCCTGATCTGCTCTTACCGGATGAACAAGGTGTATCCGGGCTTTGCGCCCTGGACGTGCGGCTATATCGCCAAGACCTCCGGGATGATCCTGCTGCTGGCCGGCATTGTCTACCATGCCGCAGCTCTGCTCCTGGCGGCCAATATCCTGCTCCTGGCGGCACTCGATCTTCTCAACCGGGGGATGCGCCGGTTCGTCAAGGTGGAGGAGCGGTTTCCGGCTGCCCAGAGATGTTTTTACGGTGCAGTCCTGACAGTCTACTCCTATTTCCTGTTCGTGCAGTATGACACCGGCGCACGGATCGTGGTTTTCAGCATCTGTACGGCCGTGCAGATATTCCAGCTGGGGTTGATCGTCTGGCGCAACCTGGGAGACGACTACCGCAGTGACCGGCTGCTGCTGAGCGCCATGGCCTTCTCGGTGGCGGCGGTCTTTATTTTCCGGGCCGCACTTACGGTAACGGTCCATCTCAATCCGCTGCTGGAGCTGGACCTCCATAACTACCAGTCCTGGATCTATCCGTATTCGTTCTGCATGTCCATAGCCGCGACCATCCTGTTCCTGGATTGCAATGTCAGGCGCCAGTTCCTGGAGAACGCGGCTTCGCAGTCGAAAATACGGGTGCTGGAAGGGCTGCTCCACGTTTGCTGCTCCTGCAATAAGGTCCATGATGTCAACAGCAACTCCTGGCAGCAGATGGAGACGTACATTGCCCGGCATTCGGAGGCGGACTTCAGCCACGGGTTCTGCCCGGAGTGCTTCGACAAGGCCATGAAGGAAATCTCGGAATACCGGAACGAAAATCATCAGGTTCATGAGCAACCAGCGAAAGCAGCCGTATGAACTGGCAGGTCTACATCATTCTCTGCACGGACGACTCGCTCTACACCGGCATTACTACCGATCCGGAAAGGCGCTTCCGCCAGCACGCGAAAGGGGCGGGGGCGAAGTATTTCCGGGGTCGTCAACCGGTCCGGATCGTGTACCACGAAGGTGGACACACCCGGAGCAGCGCCGCCAGGCGGGAGGCCGAAATCAAGTCGATTTCCCGTGAGGAAAAACTCCTGCTCTGTTTTCAGGGAGCCTCCTGAAAGCATGCATTGACCGATGTCGAACAGCAGTGATATATTCCGCCTGAACATGCAAACTCCTCGCGATAAAACTCCCCTGCAGCCTCTGAACCCTGACGCCGCCATCATCGTCCGGAGCGTCACCAAGCGCTACGGCACCCTGACTGCTCTCGACTCGTTCGACCTTGAGGTCGGGAGGGGCGAAATCTTCGCCCTGCTGGGGCCGAACGGGGCGGGCAAGACGACCCTGATCCGGATCCTGACCACCCTGATGCGTCCCACTTCCGGAGAGGCGTTCGTATCCGGCCTGGATACCGCTCTCCAGGGGCGGGAGATCCGCCGGCTTATCGGCGTGGTATCCCAGGAGAACAGCCTGGACCGCTACCTGACCGCCAGAGAGAACCTGGAACTCCATGCCCGGCTCCATGCCATGGAGCCGAAAAAATACCGGGCCCGGATCGATGAGCTGCTGGAGCTGTTCGGGCTGGCCGGCCGCCAGCACGATTTCCCCGATACCTATTCCGGCGGGATGCAGCGCAGGCTGGTCGTTGCCAGGGCTCTCATCCATGAACCTAGTGTGCTCTTTCTCGACGAGCCGACCACCGGGCTCGACCCCCAGTCACGCCGGGCCGTCTGGGACTACATCCGCTCCATTGCCGGAAAGATGACCATCTTCCTTACCACCCATTACCTGGAGGAGGCGGAGCAGCTCTGCGAGCGGGTCGCCATCATGGACCACGGCAGGCTCATCGCCATGGGGAGCAGCGCGGAGCTGAAAGCCGGGCTGACCGGCGGCGCCACCTACGAGATCGAGTTCGCAGAAGGATCGGAACATTTTGCCGAAGCCCTCCGGAAGATGCCCTGCGTGGAGAAACTGGATATCTCCGGCAGGATCGTCACCGTGCACCTCGAAAGCTGGGAGTGCCTGGCAGAGGTCGTCTCGACCCTGAACGGTGCGGAGCTGCGCCGCATCTCCCTGCGGGAAAAGACCCTGGAAGAGGTCTTCATCAGCCTGACCGGCGAGAAGGTGCGCGAATGAACCTCGGGGGAGCCCTGGCCATCTGGCGCCGCGACATGCTGGTTCTGCGGCGCAGCATCCTCTCCGAGCTGATCGCCGTACTGGCCTATCCGCTCACCATCTACCTGGCCTTCGGTATCGGCATGCAGGGGTACATCGGCCTCGTGGAAGGGGTCCCCTACGGGCTCTTCATCGCCCCCGGGCTGATCACCATGACCGCTGTGAACGCCGCCTACAACGAAAGCGTCTGGAGCCTCTGGTTCCACCGCCGGGTCCAGTTCACCATCGAGTCCTACCGGGTCACGCCGATATCCCCTTCGGAAATCATTATCGCCAAGATCTTCTCCGGCTTCTCCCACGGCCTGGTCAAAGGGCTGGTTGTCGCCCTGGTCATCTTTGCCATCACCCCGTTCCGCTTCCCCCTGACCAGTCTTGCCGCCTATCTCGCCTTCCTGATCCCCGGCTCGGCCTTCTTCTCCTGTGCCGGGGTCATCTGCGGCACGCTGCTGGACAAGCCGGAGACCATCGGCCGCGTGGAGGCGGTTCTGATCATTCCGCTCATCTTCATGTCCGGGCTCTTTTTCCCCCTCTCGTCCTATCCACCGGGGGTCGCGCCTTTCATCCGCCTGCTCCCCACGACCGCCCTGTTCGAAGGGGCGCGGCAGACCCTGGTAGTCGGCAGCTTCTCCGTCCCTTACTGCGCCTACCTCTGCCTCTCGGCACTGTTTACCTTTGCCGCAGCGGTGCTGATCTTCCGTAAGAAGCTCGCGGAGTAGCCCGGAGTTGCCTATGCCACTGCCCATACCCCTATATCCCGCTGCACGGCCCCTGGAGATCGGGGACCGGGAGCTTCTGCACGGGCATTTCCGGCTCCTGCAGCCGGCTGTCTCGGAACTCTCGTTCGCCAACCTGTTCCTGTTCCGTGAGGTCCATTGCTACACCCTTGCCAGCCTGAACAACAGCCTGGTCATTTCCGGCTGCGGCTATGACAGGAGGCCGTATGTGCTCCCTCCGCTTTCCGGAGACCGCGGGGAAACGGCCCGGATGCTGCTGGACAAGGGGAATACGCTGTACGGCGCGGACGAGCAGTTTGTCGCAGCTGAGCTGGCAGACAGGGGGTATGAACTCTCTTCGGACCGTGACAACGACGACTATCTCTACCTGAGGAGCGAACTGGCCGAGCTCCCCGGGCACCGGTTCCACAAGAAAAAGAACAGGATCAACTACTTCACCGCCCGTTACAGCTACACGGTCGAGCCTTTTTCCCGGAGTCATCTGGAACCCGCGCTGCAGCTCCTGGAGGAGTGGCGGAAAGTCCACGATGATGGTGAAAGCCGGTCGCAGTCGGCCGAGGCAGCAGCGACCCGCGAAGCGCTGGAACATGCGGATGAGCTCGGGCTGTCCGGAGTGGTGGTGCTGACCGGGCGGGGCGTTTCCGCCTTTGCGCTCGGCGAGCAGCTGAACGATTCGACCAACGTCTGCCACTTCGAAAAGGCCGACCCGTTCCTGGAAGGGGTCTCCCAGCTGGTGAACCGCGAGTACAGCCGCTCTCTCCCCGAAGAGCTCACCTGGATCAACCGGGAGCAGGACCTGGGAGAGAACGGACTCAGGGAGGCAAAAGTCTCCTATCACCCGGTCGCCATGGTGCGGAAGTTCCGGGTCCGCTTGGCCGTGATAGGCCCGTGAAGTGATTAAGGGGTTAACCAGAAGCGGCTTTCAGGTCCACGAAAGACACGAAATATCACGAAAATAAAGCGCTACAGCAAGATGTTAATATTTTACTCATTTTGTTCGTGTTTTTAGTGTTTTTCGTGGACAACTTGTTTTTTTACCAGCTGCATAAAGTGACGCGGACACAAAAGGACATTATCGAATATGGCACTCCCTTCCACGATCTATCGGGTCAATATCGGGCTTTCGGATATCGACAGAGGCATCTACGAAACGCTGCAGACAACGGTGGCCCGCCATCCGTCCGAGACTGAAGAGCGCCTGGCAGCACGGCTCCTGGCGTATGCGATCCTCTACCAGCCGGAGCTCTCCTTCACCAGGGGGGTCGGTGCCGGAGACGAGCCGGACCTCTGGATGAAGGGCCCGGACGGCCGGCTGCTGCTCTGGGTCGAGGTCGGTCTGCCGGAACCCGAGCGCCTCATCAAGGCCAGCCGCCACTCCGCCCAGGCTGCCATTGTCGCCTGCGGCAGGGCTCTGCCCGCCTGGGAGCAGCAGCACCTGCCGAAGCTGAAAGGGATCTCCAATCTCTCGATCATCCTTATCGACCACTCCTTTATCACCTCTCTGGCATCCAGAATCGACCGTTCCATTCTCTGGTCAATCACCATTACGGACAACTCCCTGTACGTGAATATCGGCAACGAATCTTTCGAGACAGTGCTCCGGAATTCCGGCGCCGGATCTGCCCGCCACTCCTGACCCTCTTCTTGATCAGTCCGACGGCTTGAAATCGGGTCGGGTGAGGGTATGATTGAGACAGGGACGATTGACAAACAAGTTCTAACAAACTGTTGAAGAACCCAGGTTGCTCAAAAATAGTCAGATCGTCGCACCCGCAGAAAGCCCCGCGGAGGCGTAGTACCCAAGGGCATAAACAGCGCTACGCCGCACAAGGTGGCTTTCGAGGACGGCGGCTAGATGGCTGTTTTTCAGCAACCTTAAAGAGGGAAAGCATGAGCAGAACGATCCGCATCATAGGCGTCCCGATTGACCTTGGCCAGAGCAAGCGCGGGGTCGACATGGGCCCGGCTGCCCTGCGCTACGCCGGTCTGGCGGAAAAGCTGGAGGCGCTGGGTCACCGGGTGATCGACGACGGCAACATCCCGGTTGCGGTGCGCGAAACCGTTTCCGCCGAGGCGCCCCGGCACTACCTCCCTTCCATCGCCCGTGCCTGCAGCTCCATCTACGAGGCCGCCCGCCAGGCGGTTGCCTCCGGGGAGACGCCGCTCTTCCTCGGGGGGGACCATACCCTGGCCATCGGCTCTATCGGCGGGATCTCCCACAGCAGCCGGTGCGGGCTGCTCTGGATCGATGCCCATGCCGATTTCAACACACCGGCGACGACCATCAGCAACAACATCCACGGCATGACCCTGGCCGTGCTGCTTGGGGAAGGGTATCCGGAACTGGTGCGAGTCGGCCGCCCCGGTGCCAAGCTCAGGCCGCAGGACGTGGTGATGATCGCTCTTCGTGAACTGGACCCGGGTGAACGGGAGCGGCTGAAGGAGAGCGGTATAACGGTCTACACCATGCGCGACGTGGACGAACGGGGCATCGGGCCGGTTGTCCGCGAGGCTCTGGAACGTCTCGAACAGCATGATCGCATCCATGTCACCCTGGACATGGACTGCCTGGACCCGCAGGCTGCCCCCGGGGTCGGCACCTCCTCTCCCGGCGGTCTGAGCTACCGCGAGGCCCAGCTGATGATGGAGCTTATTGCCGACTCAGGCTGCTGCTGCGGCATGGACATCGTAGAGATCAACCCGGTCCTGGACAGGAACAACCGCACTGCCCGGCTGGCTGTTGATCTGGCGGCGTCCCTGTTCGGCAAGCGGATACTGTGATGCAGAACACCGATCTGAACGAGAGGATCATTGCCCGCGGCAGGGCCCTGTTTGCCGCCATTGCCGGAGAAAAACCGTCCCTGTTCAGCAGCAGCACCTGGACCGGCAGGGTGATCGACTGGTGTCTGCGGAACGAGGAGTTCCGGACCAGTCTCTTCCGCTTCGTGGATGTCTTTCCCGTCCTTAAGAACCAGCAGCAGATCACTGTACATCTGCACCAGTATTTCGGTGAGGACGAGAACCTGCCGCCGGTACTGGCGACCGGAGCCCGCATGGTGGAGATGCTCGGTTCCCTGGGCGGGGCGCTCCTGGCCCGGACGGTCACAGCCAATATCCACGAGATGGCCCGGCAGTTCATCCTCGGCGAAAATCTGGAAGAGCTGGCAGAGCGCCTGAAGGAGCTGCACCGGGACGGTTTCGCCGCGGTGGTGGACGTGCTCGGGGAGGCGACCCTGTCACAGGGCGAGGCCGAAAAGTACCTTGCCACCTACCAGCAACTGCTGGAAGAGCTGGGCCGCGAACAGGGTCACTGGCAGCTGCACCCCGGTTTCGAGGGGGCGCCGCTGATCAACCTGTCGGTCAAGCCGACGGCGCTCTACTGCCTGGCCAACCCGCTGGATTTCGAGGGTTCGGTAACCGGGATACTTGCCCCCTTAAGGCGCCTGACGGAACAGGCGGTCAAGGCAGGGGCGTTCCTCTGCATCGACATGGAGTCGTACCGTTTCAAAGAGATCACCCTGGAAGTCTATCGCCGCCTGAAGCTGGAGTTCCGCGACTACCCGCACCTCGGCCTTGCCATGCAGGCCTACCTGCGCGACAGCGAGGCCGACCTGGCGCAGCTGCTGGAGTGGGCGCAAAGAGAGAAGCTCCGGATTTCCATCCGCCTGGTCAAGGGGGCGTACTGGGATTACGAAACGGTGCGGGCGCTCCAGATGGGATGGGCGATCCCGGTCTACGCTGACAAGGCTGAGACAGATGCGGCCTTCGAGCGGCTGGCGACAATCATTTTGCAACATCATGAATTCTGCCAGTTCGCCTGTGCCTCCCACAATATACGGAGCATCGCGGCGGTGCTGGAGACGGCCCGCTTACTGGCAGTGCCGGACAACCGCTACGAATTCCAGATGCTCTACGGAATGGCCGAACCGGTGCGGCGCGCCATCCTGGCGGCAACCGGGAGGGTGCGGCTCTACTGCCCCTACGGCGAGATGGTGCCGGGGATGGGGTACCTGGTGCGGCGCCTGCTGGAGAACACCTCCAACGAGTCGTTCCTGCGGCTCACCTTCAGCGGCAAGGCCGAAATCGAGCGATCTCTGGAGGACCCCGGACTGCTCGCTCTTCGCCGGAAGGGGGAAACTGCGGCTCATCCGGCCTTTCGCAACGAACCTGCTGCCGACTTCACCCGTCCGGAGGTGCGTGCCGCCTTCCCGGCGGCCATTGCCGCGGTCCGCGGCATGGCCGGACAGAGCGTGCCGCTCGTGATCAACGGCAGGGAGGTCGTCACAAGCGATACCGTGCCGAGCTGCAACCCGAACCGTCCGTCCGAGATCATCGGCATGGTCTGTCAGGCCGGAGCAGGTGAGGTGGAGCAGGCGATCGCGGTCAGCCTTCGGGCCTTTCCGTCCTGGCGCGACACACCTGCCATTGAGCGGGCCGCCTGTCTGCAACGCGCCGCAGTCCTTGCCCGGCAGCGCCAGTTCGAACTGGCCGCCTGGCAGGTGCTGGAGATCGGCAAGCAGTGGGACCAGGCCCATGCCGACGTGGTCGAAGCCATCGATTTCCTCGAATACTATGCTGCTGAAATGATTCGTATCGGCGGACCCCGGCCGCTTGGGAAGCTGCCCGGCGAGGATAATATTCTTCTTTACGAAGGGCGCGGCGTGGCTGCGGTGATCTCCCCCTGGAATTTCCCGCTGGCCATCTCCTGCGGAATGGTGGCGGCAGCTCTGGTCAGCGGCAACACGGTGGTGTTCAAACCCTCCGGTCTGACCGGAGTCACGGGGCGCAAGCTGGTGGAGCTGTTCCAGGCCGCCGGCGTGCCGGACGGTGTTCTCAACTTTATTCCGGGGCGGGGGAGCAGGATCGGAGACCTGTTGGCGGATCATCCCGACATCAGCCTGATTGCTTTTACCGGCTCCATGGAGGTCGGGCTGCGCATTGTCGAGCGGGCGGCAGTCGTGCATCCCGGACAGCGCCAGGTCAAGCGGGTCGTGGCCGAGATGGGGGGGAAGAACGCCATCATCATAGACGACGACGCCGATCTGGACGAGGCGATCCCCCAGGCCCTGGCCTCGGCCTTCGGCTTTCAGGGGCAGAAATGTTCCGCCTGCTCAAGGGTGATCGTGCTGGATGGGGTATATGAGCGCTTTGTCGCAAGGTTGGTGGAAGCGGCCCGTGCCTGGCGTTTGGGGCCGGCCGAGAATCCGGCCTTTGCCATGGGGGCAGTGGCCGAAACAGCAGCACAGGAGAAGATCCATGAGTATATCCGGATAGGCAATGAAGAGGGGGAGCTGCTTTATGAAAGTTCCGTACCGGACGGGGAGGGGTACCGGGTGCCGCTGGCCATCTTCGGCGGGATCAGGCCGGAGCACCGCCTGGCCCAGGAGGAGATCTTCGGGCCGCTGCTGTCAATCATGCGGGCTGCGGATTTCGACCAGGCCTTGCAGTGGGCCAACTCTACCCGGTATGCCCTGACCGGCGGACTGTTCAGCCGCTCACCGGCCAACATCGAACGGACCAGGAGGGAGTTCAGGGTCGGCAACCTCTACATCAACCGCGGCATCACCGGCGCCATGGTCGGCCGCCAGCCCTTCGGCGGAGCAGCCATGTCCGGGCTCGGGACCAAGGCCGGCGGTTCCGACTACCTGCTGCACTTCATGGATTCCAGGGTGGTGACAGAGAACACGATGCGGCGGGGGTTTACGCCGGCAGAGGAGGATTCTTGAAGGCGATGAGCTGGAAACGGTATGATCTGAACGTGAAGAGGCCGGGAAATTCCCGGCCTCTTCGTTTTCGCCCGTATGGTTTTTAGGTTTCTTCTTCTTCTTCTTCGTTTTCTTCAAGAGTTATGATGCGTACCCTGGTTATCCCCTTGCCGAGGAAACCGATCTGTTTTGCGGCTGCGCGGGAGAGATCGATGAACGGCCCGGCGTGCGGCTTGCAGCGGTCGTTGATCGTGACGACGACCTCCTTGTTGTTGGTCAGGTTGATGACCTTGACTCTGGTCCCGTGAGGGAGCTTCGGGTGGGCAGCTGTCAGTTTCTCCGGATCGTAGCGCTGCCCGGAGTTGGTCCGTCTGTTGTTGTAGCGTGTTGCGTAATAGGAGGCGATTCCTTCCACCCCTTTTGTTTCTGGTGCCTCTACGGCAGCGGGTGCTGATGGGGTGCTGACCGTGCCTGACTCTTCAGCCTGCAGGGCCAGCGTATGAATCGGTGAGAGCAGTAGAACCATCATCCAGCAGATGATCAACCCCCCTCGCAGGTTCAACGATGCCATGGCACCTCCTTTTGGGCGAGGGTGCTTTATAGCATGCCGGCTTTGCCGCGGTCAAGTAAAAGGGGAGGGTGGCTGTTGTAACATGCCGAAACTAAAGGGAAAGTGTGGCTGGGGGTGCGCGTAGCGGCCTGCGTTTGCCCTCGGGCAACATATTTGCCTGGGAAAAGCGGATAAAACCGTACCTTTGCTATTTTCCCCTGCCGCAAAGGTGCGGGTCCTTGGCCAGCCTTGCCAGCCGGGAACAGAAGCAGTCGACGATCTCCGGGTCGAACTGGGTGCCGGCACATCTTGCCAGTTCATTGGCTGCTTCCGTCACCCCCAATCCCTTCCTGTAGGGACGGTCGGCCACCATGGCATCGAAGGAGTCAGCCACGGCAATTATCCGTGCATCCAGCGGGATCGTCTCTCCTGCCAGACGTCCGGGGTAGCCGGTGCCGTCAAAATTCTCGTGGTGATGGAGGATGCCGGGCAGCACATCCTTCAGCTGTTCGATCGGGGCAAGGATTGCCACCCCCTTTTCGGGGTGAAGGCGGATCGGCGGGAATTCATCGTCATCAAGCTCGGTCGGCTTTTCCAGAAGCGCCTCCATCACGCCGATCTTGCCGATGTCGTGCAGCAGCCCTCCAAGCCGGACCCGTTCGATCCCTTCCTCGTCCATACCCAGCTCCCTGGCTATGTTTACTGCTCCGTGCATTACCCGTTCGGAGTGACCCTTGGTCCAGGGCGATTTGGCGTCAATGGCATTTGCCAGGCTCGCCACCGTACTGAAAAAAAGCTGCCGCATCTCTTCGTACAGCCGGGCGTTTTCGAGTGCGACTGCCAGCTGGGAAGCAATCTTCTCGATGACGAAAAGCTCCTTCTCCTTGAAGCTCCCCGGCATCCGGTCCCCGAGAATCAGAAGCCCTCTGGCACCCTTCGAGGTCACGAGCGGAACCACCATCAAGGAGTTTATCCCCTTCTTCTTCAGAGCGTCCAGAAGCATGCACGGCTGGAGATGCCCGTCCGGCCCCGGGATGTTCTGGATTCTGCCCGTTGAAAGGGCACGGTGGACACACCCCTGATTTCTGAGCACCTTCCCCGGTTCCAGAGTGTTCGGAATGCCGGTCCCGCTCCTTACCGACACTATTTTCAGAGAATCACCACTCTTGACGGCAATAGCCTGCAGCTCGCATTGTACCAGACCTTCGATCCGGTCCGCTGCCGTTGCAATGATCAGGTCGTTGCTCAGGGAAGAGGAGATCGCCTTGTTAACCTCATCCAGGGTCAGGATCATGTCAATCCGCTGTGCCATCTCTATGGACATGTCGAGCGATTCATCGAACAGCCGGATGTGGCTGGCAACCAGAGATGCCTGTAAGACCAGCTCCCGAATGGTGGCCAGCTCGGCAGCGGTGAGCGGCGGAAGTTTCCGGGGTCTGGCCAGCAGGACCACTCCCTGAATCTGCTGCTGAACGCGCATCGGCACTGCAAGCAGGGTGAAGGGAGCAACGCTGTGCCGGAAAGCCGGTGCCAGCATGTCGGACGATGAGGGGTCAGGCAGCAGGATGTGACGCCTGGAAGCAAGCAGTCGGCGGAGATGCGCCTCCCTGTCGGGCAGGAGCGGCATCTCCCGGAACTCCGGCTGCAGCTTTTCGGGCAGTCCGTAACTCCGCGGGGGAGTAAAGACATGGCCGTTCCTGTCCAGCAGATAAACTACGGTCCAGCTGCTCTTGATCCGCCGTTTCAGTACCCGGGCCAGGCTGGAAAAGACATCGTCCTCTTCCGAAATTGCTGCCAGCCGCTGGACCCTTCTAGTGGCCTTGAAGCCGTTATTGCCCGTTGATTCCCGATGAGTTGTCATGATTAACCTTGTTTCCTTTAAATGGCCGCCCGGGTGTTGTACAGCCCTTTGCCCGAGGTGCCACTGTCATCAAGTAAAGCGCTGTTGCCGGTTTTGTCAATAGGCACAATGGTCGGCCGGCCTGCCGGAATTCGTGAAGTCTGCCTCCGGATGCGATCAAAAACTCATCCCAAACCATGCCGCAGGAGTATAATTAACATATAAGAAAACGGTGCGGGAGACAACAGTGCCGTTAAAACAGCATTTATACCGCCACGGGAAATGTGGAGAAACTAAGGAGGAAATTATGTACGCAATTACCGGAGCAACGGGAAACATAGGAAGCAGGGTTGCCGACATCCTTCTCGACAGAGGAGAAAAGGTGCGGCTTATCAGCAGGGACGCAGCCAGGCTGCAGCAGTATGTAGAGAGGGGCGCCGAGCCGGCAGTGGGAGAGCTGACTGACGTGAAGTTTCTGACTGACACTTTTAAGGGTGTCAAGGCGGTTTATAGCATGATCCCGCCCAACTATGGAGCGCGGGATTTCCGCTCTTACCAGAACGTCGTCGGGATCAGTATCGCCACAGCCATCGCTAATGCCGGTGTCACGCACGTGGTGAATCTGAGCAGTCAGGGGGCCGATCTCCCCCGCGGAACCGGTCCGATCCTGGGTCTCCGCGATCAGGAAGAGCGGCTCAACGGGTTACGGGGCACGAATGTTCTCCATCTGCGCTGCACCTATTTCATGGAGAACCTGCTGGCCAGCGTGCCGCTCATTCATGAGCACGGGTTCGCCGGATCAGCGATAAGGGGCGACCGGAAAATCGCCATGATCGCCACCAGGGACATTGCCGACCGGGTTGCCTGGCATCTGCTGGAGCGAGACTTCAGCGGCAAGTCGTACCGGGACCTTCTCGGCCAGCGTGACCTCACCATGCAGGAGGCGTTCACCGTCATCGGTCGTCGTATCGGCTTCTCCGATCTCAAGTACGTCCAGTTCACCTACCTGGATGCTGCCAAGGCGATGGTCGACGTGGGGCTCAGCCCGAATTTCAGCGCTCTGATCATAGAGATGAGCAAGGCTCTGAATGCGGGTCTTTTCGCCGTCAACAGGCCACGGACTGACGAAAACGGTACGCCGACCTCCATCGAGGAGTTCGCGACAATCTTTGCCGATGTATATGCCGGAGCAGCGCTACGCAAGGCTGCCTGACAGGAGATGTTCGTGAGGTGTCGCAACAGCAGTAAAGCCCGCCGGAAGCGGGCTTTACTGTATATTCTTCATCTGCTGCACTGCACAAAAGAAAAGGGGCATTTCGCCCCTTTTCCCTCTATCCTGCTTGTTTACCGGTCTGTCAGCTTCCGGTAGTTATGGTATCAAGCTCTTTGTATATGTCTTCCAGTTTCCTTTTCAATATGCTCAGTTCGTCTTCGGTGTAGACAGCGGTGCCCTTGGCGATTTCATTGCCAAACCGCTCAATACGCTGCTGGATTGAATCTACGCTCTGTTCACAGTTCCAGGCTACCAGCAGACATTCGTCTTTCCCTTCTTTAGTCCCGTATTCTTCATCAGCAGCCATCACTGTGGTCCCGTTGAGTAAAAGAGCAGCAGCCAGAACCGTCAAAATACTTGTCAGTCGTCTCATGGCCAGCCTCCATTATTTATCATTAACTTCTTTATGGCTCAAATATAGCATAGTACGGACAAATTGCAAATGAAATTCATTATCAGCCGTCAGCAGGGAGTCAAGAGCAGGCAATATTCTTCATGGTATAATTCGTAGAATTTGACTTTTTTACTTTTGTTGATGACTATAGTGAACAGAATCTTATCTACATACCCTGGTATTCGGACCTGAAACAACAAAGAGGATAAATTCATGGCCATAACTGTTGAGAAGAAGGGAATGAACCGCAGGACTTTCATCAAAGCCGGACTGGTCGGAACCGCGACCGCCCTGATCGCTCCGCCCGTGCTTGCAGATACCCTGCAGCAGATGGCAGGATCAGAACCTGCCCCCTTACTCAGGCCGGTGTACAGGATCCTGGGCCGCACCGGCCTGAAACTTTCGGTGGTCAGCTTCGGGGCCATGCTGACCCCGGAGCCCGAGGTTATCCGTGCTGCCATCGAGCAGGGGGTGAACTATATCGACACTGCCCGCAAGTACATGGGGGGGAGGAACGAGGAGATCGTGGCCAGGGCAGTGAAAGGGATGCGCGACAAGCTCTTCATCGCCACCAAGACCCTGCCCGAATCTAAATCGAAATCCGAGATTATCCGGGACGTGGAGGCCAGTCTGAAAGCTCTCGGGACCGATCATATCGATGTCATCCAGCTGCACAATGTAACCGGGCGGGAGCGGATCTTCTTTGCGGAGACGCGTGAAGCATTGACACTGCTGAAAAAACAGGGAAAGGTCCGCTTTTGCGGCGTGACCACCCACAAGAACGAGGCCGAGGTGCTGAACGCCCTGGTTGACGATCCGGACCGGTTTTTCGACACCTGCCTCGTCAAGTACAACTTCAAGGCAGACAGGGACGTTTCGGTCGCTATCGACCGGGCAGCATCAGCCGGCATCGGTATCATCGCCATGAAGACCCAGGCCGGAGGTTATGAGACCAAGGCCATGGGGAGGATCAGCCAGCACCAGGCGGCCCTCAAATGGGCGCTCCAGAACCCGAAGGTGACCGCGGCCATACCGGGGATGAAGGACATGGCGCAGCTGAAGGAGGACATTGCAGTGATGGGGATGTCCTTCAGCTATGCCGACGTACGACGCCTCGACCGCTACGCCGAAGCGATCGCCTCGTTCTACTGCTCTTTCTGCGGCAGTTGCGAGAGCGGCTGCCCCCGCGGGGTCGAGATCTCCACGGTCAACCGCGCCCTCATGTACGCCGAAGGCGGTTACCGCGACCTGTCACTGGCCCGTGCTACATACGCCGAGCTGCCCCCGCAGGTTACGGCAGCGGCCTGTAGCGACTGTGCCGGGTGCAGCGCCCGCTGCATCAACGGACTCGACATCGCCGCAAAAATGGAACGTGCCAGGGGAGTGCTGGTATGAGCGCGAAACGTTTTCGGACCGGTTTAATGCTGCTTCTGCTCTTCTCTCTGCCGTCAGGTGTTCGGGCCGCCTCCGGTATGGAGGAGCTCCTGCCGCCTGCTTCCTGCGGGGGGTGGAAGATCGAGGGGAGGCCGTCTTCCTACGACCGGGAGACCCTCTCCGACCGGATCAACGGCGAGTCCGAGCTGTACTTCCCCTACGGCTTCGACCGGATGGTTACTACCAGGTATGCCCCGGACAAGAAAGCGGATGCAGGCATTGATGTGGAGATCTACCGGTTGGGCTCAACCCTTGACGCTTTCGGCATGTTTGCCAACTATCGCCAGAAGGAGGGTCGCGAGGTGGCTGCCGGGGCCGGATCCAGCCTCTCGGCTTCCCAGCTCTTCCTTTACCAGGGACGCCATTTCGTCCACATCCAGGTGACCGGGGCCGCCGAGGTCAAACCGGAACTCCTGACCGGCTGCGGCAAGGCGGTCGCAGCACGGCTGCCGGGCGACCGCAGCAGCCCGGCCGAACTGGCGACATTCAACCGGCCGGAAATAGTCAAGGGGAGCGAGCGCTATCTCCCCCAGAGCCTGCTCGGGTATGATTTCCTGAACCGGGGGCTCATAGGGGATGCCGTGGTCGAAAAGGCAGACCTCCAGGTATTCCTTCTCCTCGGGACTACCCTCGAATCCGCATCGGCTGCCTTCGAGATCTACCGCGCCCAGCTGGCAAAGGGTGAAATTGAACCGGTCGGGGAAAAAGGGGCACTCCTGGAAGGGACTGATTCCCTCTACGGTCCGGTCATGGTCCTGAAAAAGGGAGAGTGCCTTGCAGGCGCCCTGAAGTTCAGCGGGAAAAAGGGCGTGGGCGATCTGCTGGAGAGGCTTTGTTCAGGTATAAAAATCATTCCATAAAAAGGACGGGACAAAAGATGAAACATATCCGAATACTGCTGTTCACCATGTTTCTTGTGGCACTGTCACTGCCGGCCTTCGGCGGCGGTTACGGCACCCTGACGAGCGTTGAACTGAAAACGATGATCGACCGGAATGAAACGGGCCTCGTGATCATCGATTCCCGCTCGCAAAGCCAGTACGAAGATGCCCATATCAAGGGGGCGATCAGCATCCCGCTGGACGTGATGGAGAAGAACCCGGAGTTGCCCGGTGTTCAAAAGGACGCCAGGATCGTCTTCTACTGCAGCGGCTCCACCTGAAGGGGGAGTGCGGATGCGGCGCGTGTCGCCGTAGAGCGTGGGTTTACGAATGTCTTTGTACTGAAAGGCGGGCTGCCAGCGTGGCTTCAGGCCGGGTACCCGGTGGAGAAGGTCATCAGGAAGCAGTAGAAGCTCGGTCGATGATGTGGTCGATGGGGTGGGGGTGATGGATGGGGCGGTAGTGTATTGGACAGGCTGTATTTTGAGGCCCCTGTGTTGCCGAAACGGGGGCGAAGCAGCTAAAGGCTATGGCATATTTGAGTTAATATCTTTAATGTGCACGAGCTAAATGTTCCATTTGGTTAGATCACCGGTTCGCGCGCGCGTGAACCGGTCAATAACGATTATTCGGTGAAAAAAATGGAAATTGATAAATCACAATGGGCTTTGAAGACTGCACGTTGCTTGTACTGCGATGAGGGTGAAATGGTTTTTTCTCGCTGCCCTTCCTGTCAAGTGATCATTCTTATCTGTGCAGAGTGCGGCACGGCATACGAAATAGATCATAAAAAAGTAGGCAAAGAGGTTGGCGACATAACCGGAGCGACTCGGTGCCAAAGTTGTGGCAATGCATTCCAGCACGAATTTCCCCCAGCGACGTCAGACGAAATTCAAACACTGGGATTTACATCAAAAGATTATCAATAAAGAACACCGAACCTGCCACTGGTGCCGATTTGCAGATGCTCGCGGCACTGCGGCTACACCGTAATGCCTCAAAAAGAGGAGATAGAAACGATGAATTTTCTTGCCGTGATAAACGTGTTGCTATGGTCGATGTTCCTCTGGATGGACAAGATATGGAATGACTTCCAAGCAGAAGCTGTAGCAAGAAAAGAAGGAATTTATCACGGCGATTGGTTTGGTCCTCTCTCCTTTATCCGCCCAAAGATCATGCTGTTGTCCTATGTCGCAACGTTGGCTCTTGCAGTCATAATTCTAAAATCAGGCAAGAAAGAGGCGAAGGCATAACCAGGCCCTTAGACGCCGACCGGGGCTGAGAAGCGCCCCGGCGCGGGTCAAGGCCCAGCCGTTGGTCGGAAGGAAATAACCATGAAATGCAATCCATTTATTCTATGTCTTTTCCTCACATGCCTCTTAACTTTCCCAACTCCAGATGTTTCGACTGCAGCCTCAGACAAGAAATTCAAAGACGATAAGATACAGCTTGAGTACCCTGCAACTTGGACCGTAATGCAGGAAAACAATGTCGTCACATTCAAAAACAACGAAGGAACAGAAATATTATGGGTAGAGGTAATTTTAGCCGGTTTTGAAGAAGCAGCCGAGGAGGCCGGTTTTATCCGTGTCGAGAAGGACTGGCGGCTGTTAGGCCGACACGAGATGGAGGGTGATATTGAGGAAATATCCGGTAGCAACTGGCGCGGCTTGATTGGAGAGGCACCGGTAGGCATGTCTGATAATGACCTTGGATTTGTTTTGGGTTTTGCCACTGTTGCGATGGTCACTGACGGTGTGACAGCTGCCATTTTGTCAGGCGAGACCATGAGACATGAAGAAGGCAAGAAAGTCCTTAATTCAGTGCGATTCAAGACCCGGATGCAAGGAGATATGCAGGATGGACGGGCGGTTCACCCCGCGCTCAAGTTGTACCAATAAAAAATTGAGGTGAGTGTTTGTACTGAGGAGAGAGAGATGGTTTTTGCAAAGCAGTGGATCATTGTCATCCTTTTCTGCCTGGTTTCTCTGGCCGGTTGCGACGAGGAAGGATGGTCTCCGGCTGATCACGAAGTCATGACGAAGTTCACTATGGGGTATTCCGGAGGTGTAGGCGCTAGTAAAGGTACGGAATACAGTTTCAAGTTATGTCTCAATTCTTTTGTCGAGCCGTTATCCAAGGTGAAAATTAAGGTTTCTCTTCCGCCGGAATTTAAGTTGCTCGACGGCGATCTGCGCTGGAAAGGGGATCTACCTCCTAACACAGAGCAGTGCCTTACCCTGCATGTGCGAGCCAAGACCGATTGGAAGGAGTGGTCCGCTCCGATTCACATGCATGCAGAGTTTTTGTACAAAGGGAACAAGGTCGTAGGGGATTATAACGAGTCCTACGAAGATACTCAAAAAAAGCGTTATGGAGCAGTGTGGACAATGAACGGAAAGCCGATACGCAATGATTGACCAACACTGAGGGTGATAAAAGAGCCAACTCTCCATATTTCATTTTGCCTATGATGGGCGTGAAGGATCCCAGCCAAAGAACAATGAATTCTGGAAAAGGCAGAGTTGTCCCTTCCATTGTCACTCTAACTAGCGGCGGCACGCGGTCTTCGTTCCGCTCCGTCGGTGCGTCTTGAGACGTTAAATTCCTTGCCATAACAGGAGTTCATCATGAAAGTAACCCGCTTATCCATGCCCGAACTGGCCCTCATTGTAGGTACCCGTGCCGCCTTCGGCGCCGGGGCAGCCCTGCTTCTCGGCGACAGGCTGACCAAGGAGCAGAAGAAAGCGGTCGGCTGGACCCTTTTCCTCGTCGGGGCCGTCACCACCGTACCGCTTCTTGCATTTGTGATCGGGAGATCCAAAGCAATTATGAAGGATGAATTATGAATTATTATGCCCTTAATGATTTTACCTTTTCACGACGTATTTCTCTGCTGTTGATGGTATGATAAAAAATTAGATTGTGCACAAAATGACACAGATCAGATAAGCGGAGGCTTTCAATGTATGAAATAAACAGCGGCTACACCCGTACAGCAGAGCAGGCAATCGTCAGACAGAATACCCTTGTAAGACAGGTTTACGCCTGGATGGGCGCAGGACTCGGCATAACTGCAATTATGGCGCTGGTCACACTCTCCACGCCAATGATGATCGGGGCAATCGCCGGGAACCGGATGATTTTTTTCGGACTGATGATCGGAGAGCTGGCCCTGGTTTTCACCCTGTCCGGCGCCATCAACAGGCTGAGTGCGAACGTCGCAACGCTCCTGTTTGTCGCCTATTCGGCACTGAACGGGGTCACCCTTTCGATTCTGGCTCTGGTCTACACGGCTAACTCGGTCGCTTCGACCTTCGTCATTACTGCCGGCATGTTCGGAGCCATGAGTATGTACGGTTACATGACCAAACGTGACCTGACCTCGTGGGGAAGTTTCCTCTTCATGGGTCTGATCGGCGTGGTGATCGCCTCGGTCGTCAATATCTTCGTAGGCAGCAGTCCGGTCTCCTGGGTCATATCCGCAATCGGCGTGATCGTCTTCACCGGGTTGACCGCATACGATACCTGGAAGATCAAGGAGTTGGCCGCTAACGGCACAGAGGGGAGAAAACCGGCCATTCTCGGTGCGCTGACCCTTTACCTCGACTTCATCAACCTGTTTCTCATGCTGCTCAGGTTTACAGGCAACCGCCGGTAACACGGTAAAATCATGAGCAAGTTACTCCTGCTATTGCTGCTTGTCGCCCTTTCGGGATGCACTACCAGGGACTGGCGCACGGCAAGCCGTGTATCTGCCGGTATTGCTCCTGATCCTGCGACTACCAGAGAGGCAGTGCTGCAGGTCTACGGGGCTTCGACATGGGGATGGCGCGGCTGGTTTGCGATGCATACCTGGATTGCCTGCAAACAGACCAATGAAGCATCATTTACTGTGTATGAAGTTATCGGGTGGCGGCAGCGGCAGGGTCTGCCCGTCGTCCGTATCGAAAAAGACCTGCCGGACCGCTTCTGGTATGGGGAACGACCCCGTCTGCTGAAGGAGTTAAGGGGGGATGGGGTGGACAGGTTGATCGCTGCGGTCGACCGGGCCGCTAAAAGCTACCCCTGGCCGGACAGGTACACTGCTTTTCCGGGGCCGAACAGCAATACTTTCATTGCCTGGATAGCCCGGCAGGTCCCCGAGCTAGGGCTGAAACTTCCTTTTTCAGCTATCGGGAGCGGCTATGTGGATTCGGCAAGATGAACAATTTTATTGGCAATTTTCTAACTATACGCCGATATATTTTTTTAAAACAGACTGTTTATTCTGCCTTGCAGTGCTACACTTTAATCAGAAGCAAGGAAGTACAGAGAGCACAAGGAGGGGAACATGACAGACAGTACTCCACCTGGCAGGCTAACTACAGATGAATGAAACATCGATCCGGAGGTAACAAGGAGCCGGAACAGACCTTGAAAAGGTACATGAGAAGTGAAGATAAAAAAAGAAGCCCACCGAAAACCGGTGGGCTTTTCATTTAGCGGCAGCTTTCTTTTAAAGCGTGATAGGGACTGCCAAAGTATGATAAAATATAAAGCATGATTTCTTTGAGTTTCAAGCGCGTTTCTGGAGGCGGAACTATGCTGAAGATCAGGAGCTTTTGCATCGGTATGCTGCTCATGTTGGCATCAACAGCACACGCCGAGGAGCTCTGCTTTGACCAGGCCGGGGAAGAGTACGGCATAAATCCGCAGATACTGCGGGCCATAGCCAGGGTTGAGTCCAACTTCAAGCCGCGGGCTGTCAACTGGAACAAAAACGGCACTTATGATTTCGGGATCATGCAGATCAACTCCAGCTGGTACTTCACGCTCGGGAAAGAGTGGTGGAGCACGCTTGGTGATCCCTGCAGCAATATCAGGGGCGGGGCAAAGATCCTGTCCGGATGCATGAAGAAATACGGATACACCTGGGAAGCGATCGGCTGTTACAACAGTCAGACCCCGTCCAAAAGAAACAGGTACGCCCAGACCGTGTACCGGCAGTTGAAGAATATCCAGCAGGCAGATTCGGCAAAAGTCGAAAAGATAGCCGAAGTTGTCGTGGCTGAGAGCGCAGAACCGAAAACCGGTGACCGGGTGAATCGCAAGGAGCAGGCAGTAGATGATGGAACATAACAGCAGCGATCCGCTTCACGGTGTGACCCTCGAGAGCATCCTCAAAAAACTGGTGGAGCATTACGGCTGGGAGGAGATGGGTCGTGCCATCGACATCAGGTGTTTCACCAACAACCCCGATATGCAGTCCAGCCTGAAATTTCTGCGTCGCACCCCCTGGGCACGGAAAAAAGTGGAACAGCTTTATCTGGCATATATGCACTCTCCGGGCAACTGTCCGCGAAAGGCATAAGGTGTTCAGTTCTGCCCTGTTTACCGATATCAGTCTTGATCCCCGGAGCCGGATCGGCGTTGCCGGCTGTCTGCTGTTGCCGATGGGGTTCCTCGATACCCTGCCGCACGATATCGACCGTAGTGAGCTCTCCGCAAAGCTTTGCTGCAAACGGTTCACGGACACCTCGTCGACAAAGCTTGAGCTGCAGGCGGTCTTGTGGGGAGTGGAGCTCTACCGAACGCTGGTTCCTGACCATGAGCGCTGCGGATTGCGGCTGTATACCGATTCCCAGTGCGTTTCCGGGCTGCCGGCGCGCCGGGAGCGCCTGGAAGGATCCGCCTATTGTGCCGCACGCTCCGGGCGTCTGCTGGCCAATGCCGAGCTGTATGCACAACTGTTTGCTGCCGGTGACGAGCTCGGCTTCGAGATCGTGAAGGTGGCGGGGCACTCCCGTTCCTCTTCTCACGACAGCGTCCAGCGGATCTTTTCCATTGTCGACCGTGGAGCGAGACGTACACTGAAACTCTGGCTTTCCGGTCTGCAGACCGGCGCCTCTGTTGGGGAGCCTTCCCCGGAGCCGCTGCAATCCTGAAGAATCCAATCCCCGTGAACCGGAGCTGTAATGAAACTGACTGACGAACAGAGCCGCAGGGTTATCCCCTGTGTCATAGAGGCGACCGGCCTCAAGCCTTCCCAGGTAACACACACCATAGAACTGCTGCAGGAGGGGGCGACCGTACCGTTCATCGCCCGCTACCGGAAGGAGCAGACCGGTGAACTGGACGAGGTGCAGATCCGGATGATCGAGGAGCAGTTGACCTACTTCTGCGAACTGGAAGAGCGGAAGATCACGGTCCTCAAGTCCATCGAGGAGCAGGGGAAGCTGACCCCGGAACTGCGGGCACTGATCGAAGCCTCACGCCAGAAAACCGAGGTCGAGGACCTGTATCTGCCGTACAAGCCCAAGCGGCGCACGAAAGCGACCATTGCCCGGGAGCGGGGGCTGGAGCCGCTGGCAGACATCATGGCTGCCCAGGAGCTGCGGACCGGCTCTCCCGAGGGAGCGGCTCTCCCCTTCATAGATCCGGACAGAGAAGTCCCGGATGCCGCAGCCGCGCTCGAAGGCGCCGGACACATACTGGCGGAGCGCCTTTCGGACAGCGCCGATGCCCGCTCCTTTGTGCGGCGGCTGACCGGTGAACAGGGGGTCATGGCTTCGCGGGTATCGACCGCCAGCAAGGGTCAGGTCACCAAGTTCGAGATGTACTATGATTTTCAGGAGCCGCTGAAAACGATTCCGTCGCACCGGATGCTGGCCATGAGGCGCGGCGAGAAGGAGGAGGTGCTCTTGCTCTCGATCTCTGCCCCGGTCGAGCAGATCCTGGCCGGTTTGAAGTCGCGATTGATTGTCAGGGAGAGCATATTCAGCCCGCTCCTTGAGAAGGTGGCTGAGGATGCCTACAAAAGGCTGATCGCCCCTTCCATAGAGGTGGAACTCCGGATGGAGAGCAAGGACCGCGCCGACGAGGCTGCCATCCTGGTCTTTGCCAGGAATCTGCGTGACCTGCTGCTGGCTCCTCCAGCGGGCGGGAAAAGGGTGCTGGGGATCGATCCGGGTTTCCGTACCGGCTCCAAGCTGGCAGCAGTCGATGGTACCGGCCGTTTCCTGGAGCATGTCACGATCTACCCCCACATCGGCGAAGGGCGGCTTCCCCAGGCAAGGCAGGACCTGCTCAGGATGGTACGGACCCACGATGTCGAGATGATTGCAGTAGGCAACGGAACCGCCGGCCGCGAGATGGAGCTCTTTGTCAAGGAGACTTTGTCAGACAGCGGGCTGCAACTGCCGGCGGTTTCGGTCAGCGAAGCCGGAGCAAGTGTCTACTCGGCCTCGGAGATCGCCCGCGAAGAGTTTCCCGATCTCGACCTGACGGTGCGCGGAGCGATCTCCATTGCCCGCAGGCTGCAGGACCCGCTGGGCGAGCTGGTGAAGGTCGATCCCAAGAGTATCGGCGTCGGGCAGTATCAGCACGATGTTAATCAGACCATGCTGAAGCGGTCTCTGGACGGGGTGGTGGAATCCTGCGTCAACTACGTGGGGGTCGATCTGAATACTGCATCCTGGGCGCTGCTCTCCTACGTTTCCGGCGTCGGCCCGGCCCTGGCCAAGGCCATTACCCGCTACCGCGACGAGAACGGAACCTTCACCTCGCGCAAGGGGCTCCTCAAGGTCCCGCGCTTCGGCGCCAAGGCCTTCGAGCAGGCTGCCGGCTTCCTCAGGATTCGTGACGGCAAGCATCCTCTGGACAACACCGCTGTCCACCCGGAGCGCTATCAGCTGGTGGAAGCAATGGCCTCCGATCTGGGTGTCACCCTGGCGCAGCTGGTGTCCGACCCTGCCATGGCAGGCCGGATCGATCTGAAACGCTACGTGACGGAGAGCGTCGGATTGCCGACTCTCAGCGATATTATGGAGGAGCTGAAAAAGCCGGGGCGCGACCCGCGCAGCCAGTTCCAGACCGCATCTTTCCGGGAGGATATCCGCGAGATTTCCGACCTTCAGGAGGGGATGGTTCTTCAGGGGGTGGTGACCAACGTGACCGCTTTCGGAGCCTTTGTCGACATCGGCGTCCACCAGGATGGCCTGGTGCATATCAGCCACCTGGCCAACCGGTATGTCAAGGATCCGGGCGATGTCGTCAAGGCCGGGCAGGTCGTTATGGTCAAGGTTCTGTCCGCAGAGCCCCAGCGCAAGCGGATCTCGCTATCTATCAAGGAAGCCGGGCAGGCTCCTTGAATCGTCAGCCCTTGAAGGCACGCATCATCAGTTCAAAGTCCTCCAACAGGGCCTGGAGGTCCTCTTCGTGCTCAACCTCCTGCTGCAGGATGGTCAGCACCATGTTGTAGGTGACCGGGTCCTTTTCCCTGGTGATGTCCAGAAGGCGCTTGTAGACACCGATGGCACACTGCTCTCCTTTGATGTTCTGCTCAAGGATGGTCTTGACGAACGGATCGTCCGGTGCTTCGTAGCCGCAGTTGGTGTGCTTGTACCACTCTTCCGGCCTGGTGACCGGCGTTCCGCCGAGCTGGATGATCCGCAGGGCGATCATGTCCGCGTGCAGCAGCTCTTCCGTTGCATGAACAAGCAGCTCGGCACCGACGGCATCCTTCATGGGGCCCTTCACCAGTTTTGCCCCCAGCCAGTATTGGTAGTATGCCAGCCACTCGTCGCTGAAAGCCCTGCGCAGCAGCCCCAGCAGCTCATCCACATCCATGCCGATAATCTCGCGACCCTTGGTCCCCATGATGCATCTCCTTTGTTGATCCGGCTATTAAAAATATCAATCGTTGGGGCGGGTCATGACCCGCCCAATCGGGCGACGCATGCGTCGCCCCTACGCCAG
>JBGQLM010000030.1:0-32171 GCA_041500085.1 Geobacteraceae bacterium | reverse complement strand
CCATCAGCCGCTGCAAAGGATGACTGGAACTCCGTCCTGCCGGTAGACTGTCGTGCTCAAACAGCCTGTTTGCCGCCGCATATTTTGCCATATCGATCTCTTTTAGCGCCGCATCCGCCACTTCGCCCCTGATCAGGGTCAGACCATACATGTCCAGGACGAAATTTTGGCTAACATAGGCGTGGAGCTCCGCCATCCGGTCCTGATTATCGGCACAAAACGTGGTATTGGCAAGGATCTCCAGGCGGGGATATCTCTTCCGTGTCGCATCAAGCCTGTCATAAGTTTCCTGGATTTTTGCAAAATTCCCCTCAATACCGCGGATTCGGTCATGCTCTGCACCAATGCCGTCGATGGACATACTGACGCGAAAGACCGCCTCTGGACACTTCTCCAGCATCGCCTCAACCTTAGCGGCAATGCGCTCCGGAAGAAGGCAGTTGGTCGGAATACTGAACACCCTGGTATGACTCCGCTCGTAAAACAGCCGGCAGATTTCGTCGATATCCTCCCGCAGAAACGGCTCTCCCCCGCCGAGGGTGACATAGTAGAGGTGGCCGGCATTGCGAGCGATTTTTTCAATTTCGCCGAGGGACAGTTCGGGCTCAGCCGCCGGCGCATTGTTCTGTTGCCAGTTGAAACAGGTCCGGCAGCGGGAGTTGCAGCGGTTGGTGACGTAGTAGATGAGATAGGTCGGCTCCACGGCAAGGAGCATCCTGGCAAAATGGAGATAGGTACTGAAAAAGAGCCCGAGGCGGCGCATCAACGTTTGCCCGGCCTGCAGAGCAATCCGCCGGCAAAAATTGCCAGGGAAAAAACATATTCCCAAAACAGCGCTTCCGGCAGATAGGCAAGCCCTCTTGTTCTGGCGGCAAAGCGGAACAAACCGCCATTTACTGCTGTCAGCAGCAAGACCGCAATAACGGCAGCCAGACCGAAATATCTGCTGACGAGCATCAGCGGCAGCAAGAGGAAGGAAAGGGACGCCAGGCCTACCGACACGACGCGGCTCAGATTCGAGTGGGCCTTTGCCAGCCGCCTCCTCTCTCTGGTCAGACTGGCAAGGAGCGCAGCGCGGCGCATATATTTGTCCAGAATCACGCGAAACGACGGGAAATGGTGGCCAATGATAATCCCCTTGTGAATGAGGATCGTCCCCGGTTGCAGACGAAGCCCCAGCTCGTAATCTTCGATATCCGCATGGCGGTATTTCTCACTGAAGCCGCCCGCCGCAAGAAAAGTCTGTTTGCGCATTGCCCCCATCTGCGTAGTGAAATAGTCGGTTAGCGACGCGGCGCTGAGCAGGGAGAAATGGTTACGAAGGGCATTATAATCGGACGCCCTGCTTCGCCGCAACGATCTGTCATTCGGCAAGGCGATTACCGCTACTATGGCTGGGTTTGTCTGAAAAGCTTCGTAGAAGAGACCGAGGGCGTTCGCAGGCAGTTCGGTATCTGCATCGAGAAAAAGGATGATATCAGCACGGGCCCTGTCCACACCAAGGTTGCGGGCATGAGCTGGGCCCTGGTTACTCCCTGTGCCGAGCACCAGACATTGATACTCGTTGGCTATCTCCATGGAGTTATCGGTTGAGCCGTCGTCAACTACAATAACCTCGAAATATGGCCAACTGCTCCTGAATATCGAAACCAGACACTGACGGATCTCAGCCGCCGCATTATATACCGGAATTACTATGGAAATAAGTGGGTTCATGGTACCTGCTACAGACCGTTTAATGGACGTTCCTGCATCAAAGCAACTTCTTGATAAAGCCGAACAATTCTCTGGCTACTAATTCATTGCCAACCGGAGTTAGATGAGAAAAGTCGAAATAGAGTTCTTGATTTGATTTTTCCCGTAGGACTGGCAGTATGTCAAAAAACGGAACTTCAGATTTGCGACAATACGCAGCTAAAACCTTTTGCGGCTGGTCAACGTTGATTTTAGAATCAACTTGCACCCGAGGTGGAAACGCCACCACACAGAATCGGATGCCCTTTTTTTTCAAGAACCCATCCATCTGACCGATCTTCTCCGACATCTTATTTATGCTGACTGGATTCCATGCGTCACCCCAGTCAAAACGCGCAGAATCGACCAGTTCGGCAAAGGCTTTTTCATCATTTAGCCAACGAGCCTGACTATACAATTCGAGCCATTGAAAACGGTGATCCTTAACCTCCATTACATTTAGCTGCCGGCTTATCAGAAACCGTCTTAACCTGTCATAGAGAAATCCGGCCAAATAACTCTTGCGTAACCATGCCTGTTGATTAAGGTAATGAATAATTTTGTTGTTGTAGACAATTTCTTCGGGGAATCCAAGAGGAGGGCGTCCATCATTCGGATACCAGCAGAGAACAACAAGATCAGGTTTAAGTTTTACCCCTTCCCTTAAAGTAACAAATTCTTCATCAATACCGGCATCATGAACTCCGGCATTGATCATGTCATAATGTCGCTTCGAATCAACATTAAATAACCTGTCAAGTTTTTGAATAAAAATATCATCTTCAGGTAAACGAGTACCGAAAGTAACAGAATCTCCCAAAAAAAATATTCTCGAAGTATTATCTTGTTTTGCAAAAGGAATTTCTTTGCCTCGATATCCGAAGGAATTGATACGGATTTCCACTTTGCCGGAATTATCCCAATGCTGTTCATAACCAATTTTATTCGGAATATGATGCCTGACACCTTCTCTATCAATGTAATAATACATGTCAGCTGTCGTGTATTTAAGCATCTCTATATTCTTACGATAAAAAAGCCCCATAGCCAGCTCAGCTACCAACAGAGTGAGCAATAGGGCCGCAACTGCTATACCTAATGATTTAAGAGTGTTAGACATTTTTGTGCCTTAAGTAACAAGGTGAAATAAGTTATGCTTGGAATACTAATATTTAACATTATATTTTGTTACGTTAGAAAGAACACCGCCCCATCTACTTAGTATAAAGTTGTTCCAAACTAGAGTTACAGCACTGGCAGTTATAGTCCTCGTCAATAAACCTTCCAGCACCAATCCTCCACCTATGGCATTAACCCAACGCCTGCTCTACAAACTAACAGCTCGGAATGAACGATTCAACCTATTGTTAATGCAGTTTCCACTTAGCAATAAAGCCGTCAATCCTGCCAGAAGAGAGGTCCTGTGTCCGGGCCCGCCTGGCGAAAATCCGCGCCGGCCTCGGACATCTTCCCCAAAGACTTCAAGGCCAGTCCGCGATGATAGAAGTAAAGCGGATGAGGTCGCATGCCGATTGCCGTCGTAAAGTCGCTCACCGCTTCTGCATACCGACCGGCCATCCGCAACGCTTCGCCGCGAAAGGCGTAAAAATTGTATGCGTACGGTTCAAGCGCGGGCGGGATGATAGCGATCGCTGCGGCAAAATCCGCCGCTGCAGCATCGTAACGGCCGGTCGAATGATAATACCGTCCCCGCTCCTTGTACGATATGGCCGACGGTTCGATCTCAACAACTCTTGTCCAGTAGGTTTCCGGAGTACGCCAGACGCCCGTCTGCCGGCAGGTTATCGCCACATACAGAAGCACAAAAAGTACCATCAGGGCAATGGCCAGTCGCCTCATGGTTAAGTTGGCCGCACCGCACCAGAGACCCAGTGACATAAAAACTGCCGGAGAGAGTGACGCGAGATAGGTAAACCGGTCGGCATAGGACTGGTCGCCGTTCTGGAAGAAAGCGAGAACCGGCAGCAGCGGCAGGAGAAAACAGAGGAGCGCTGCCTTGATTTTGGCAGAAAGAGCAGAAAACAGGATTGCCGCCAGCGCTGCCGCCACCAGCAGCGCCTTCACCGCATAGGCAACCGGAATCGGGTCAGGAATGACATTGAACGGACTGAGCCCGACCGGAAACAGCAACAGTCGCAGGTACTCCCAGATCGCATTGCCGGAAACGGCCATTCTCTGGGAAAGAGGAAATGCTTCGTAGGTAACCAGATGTTGGCTCTGTGCGGCAAACAGGAAGGTGAGGAAAGTCATCAGGAGCGCTGCCGACCAGTACGGCCACTTTTCGACAATCAGCCGGCGCAGGGAAGTGTCCCGCAACCGGCCGAGCAGCGCCCAATCCAGCACGACAAGAATTGCAGGGAGAACGACACTGGTCGATTTGGACAAGAGCGAACAGGCAAAGCATAAAAGCGACAGGATTTGGTAGGTACCTCGACCTTTCTCCCCGTTTACGGAACGCGCATATGCCTGCAGATAAAAGAGCAGCGATAGAAATGTGAAAAATCCGTTGAGTACATCCTTGCGCTCGGCAATCCAGGCAACCGATTCGACCCTCAAGGGGTGAATGCCGAAAAAAAGACCGGCGGCAACCAGCGGCAACCAAGGGTAGCTGTCTTTCGTCAAAGCATCTCCCGACGGACAGGTCATTGCGCCCAGCCGCGCAACGATCAACACGACGATTCCGGCATTTACAGCATGGAGCAGGATATTGGTAAGATGATAACCAAATGGGTTGAGCCCCCAGAAATGATGATCGACGGCCAGAGAAAGCCAGGTCAGCGGCATCCACCAGCCCAGATATGACCGGCTGAAGATATCCAGCAGATTCGCCGGGGTCAGCTCCTTGATCAGCGGATTAGTGAGGACGTATTCCGGATCGTCAACATTAATGAATCCGCATTTGAGAGCCGGCAGATAGACCAGCAGACAAATCAGCGAAACCAGCAGCACGGGATACAGACTTGACGTTCTTTTCAGCAGATACATAACCGGTCGCTCCATCGAAATTTGCATCCAGCAAGTGACC
Organism: Geobacteraceae bacterium; assembly: GCA_041500085.1. Taxonomy (GTDB): domain Bacteria; phylum Desulfobacterota; class Desulfuromonadia; order Geobacterales; family DSM-12255; genus VEOV01. The sequence continues at coordinate 27,391 of JBGQLM010000030.1, read as the reverse complement.
GCTGGACATCTGATCTCCACATTACTGCACAGAGATCAGGAAATAGTGCCCACTCACTGCAGCCGGCGAACCCGGTGACAACCTTCGCTGCTCCCCTGCCGGCATGCCGAGAGAAAATCCTCTTTTGCCTGATCTCTCCTGCCGGTTTGCAGATAAATACCCCCACGGTCCAGATAGGCCTTCAGGAAATTTCGATCCAGCTCCAGAACCTTGCTGAAGTCATTCAGGGCAAGTGCATACTGTCCCGCTGCCCTGTATACTGCTCCCCGGTTATTATATGCGGCAATGCTCCCGGGGTTCAGCGCAACTGCAGCAGTAAAATCTTCCAGGGCAAGATCGAACCTGCGCTGGTTGAAGCGGAGTATCCCCCTGTTGGAATGGGCAGTTCCGGCCAGCTCCGCCGGCGGCTTCAGGTCAAGAGCCGCCGCATACTCTTTCTCCGCAAGCTCCGGGTTCCCGGCAGCGGCATAGGCAAGACCCCGGTTGACGTGCACACCGGCATCTTCAGGCTTGAGAACTGCGGCTCTTTCTAAGTCGGCAAGAGCCGCAGTTAATTCCCGTTTCTCCGTATAAGCAAGACCCCGGTTGTTGTATACCTCACCGTAACCGGGTCTCAATGCAATGGCTCTGCCATAGGCAGCTATGGCGGCATCAAAATCCTTAATGCCGGCATAAGCCAGTCCGAGGCTGTTGAACCTTACCGGATCATCCGGCTTCAGCCTGATAGCAATGCTGTAGTCGGCAATCGCCCGGCTGTAGTCTCCGCTGGCGGCAAAGATATTGCCCCTGTTGTGGTAGGCGTCATCATAGGCCTGGTTGAGTTCTATCGCCATCGAGGCATCCGCCAGAGCCCGCTCATAGTCCCGGGCGGCAAGAAAAAGCAGGCTGCGGTTATGGTAGGCCATGGCATGATGATACTGGCGTTGATCTATCAGGTAACTCCAGAGCGTCATCCCTGATTTCCAGACAGCCTCCTGCTTCACCGTCAAAACGGTCATGACCACGAAAATTGCAACGGCCGTAACCGGCAGCAGCCGTCTCCATACCCCTTCCCGGCCGAAACGCTCCCAGATGCGGGCCGCGAGCAGGCCGCAGAGAAACAGCGGTCCGACCAGCGGCAGGTAGAGATAACGGTCCGCCATGAATACCGACCTTACCGTAACAAAGCCGATGACCGGCAGCAGGGTTATCAGGAAGTAACTCCAGACAAAACCCGTAATTCTCAGCCTTTTCCGGTAGATAATACAGCCAGCCGAAATTGCCGTCAGCACAATGACCGGGACAAGATAGGCAACAGAGCGTAATGAGGCATTATCTGGATATTCATAATAGGGCAGCAGCCCGACGGGAAAAACCGTTTTTGTCAGGTAGAGGACAATCGCCTGGCTGCTCACCAGGAGGCGCTCCGACAGCGGCACATTCATGCGGTCGATTATCGGCACTGCGATTTTTTCGGAAAAATAGGCGGCACCTGCAACCAGGGCCGCCAGAAGAACATAGGGGCCGATGCGCAGCATTGTCCGGCGGAGATGCACCAGGGAAAAGTCACTGGCAAGCAGATAGCGGTCGAGCAGCAGCAGCACCAGCGGCAGGGTGACGGCCATCGGCTTGGATGCGAGGGAGCAGACGAAAAACAGCAGAGAGAGGAGATAGCCTCCTAAACTACCACTTCCACCTGTGAATTCCGGCCGGCAGCCGAGATAAAAATAGAGACTCAGCAGGTAAAACAGGGCACTGAGCATCCCTGGACGCCCTGTGACCCAGGCGACCGACTCCGCATTCAGAGGATGAAGACCAAACAAGAGTCCGGTCAACCCGGCAGCGAGGAGAAGACCGCTGCCGGCTGATGACTCTACCGTATTGTCCTGCGTCCGCAAGTGGCAGGCAATCCCGGCCAGCCTGGCAAGCAGAACGACCAGAATAAAGGAAACACACGAATGCAGAAGGATATTGGTCAGGTGATGTCCGACCGGATTCAGCCCCCAGACCGCATAATCGAGCGCATGGGTCAACCAGTTCAACGGCTGCCAGTAACTCAGCGTTCTGTCCGTTATTGCCCACCTGAAAAAGTTCAGGTCAAGCGAGCGGATATGAACATTCTCGATAATGTTTACCGGGTCGTCCCAGTTGACAAAGTCATTGGTAAGGGCAGGCAGATAGGCGAACAGGGTGACCAGCGCCACACAAGCTGCAACTGCCGTAACCTGCCATTCTCTGGTGCCGGAACGGAAGTTCAATGTTGCTCCAGCGCCGGTCGCAGCAGCGCAAAAACATGTTCAGGGGTGATTACCTGCAGACAGACGTTATCGGTACAGACGCTTTTGCGGTGGTTGGTCGCCGCAACGCAGGGTGAACAGGCTAATCCCGAGTATATCGGGGTCATGTGGCCAAGAGGCGCATATATTTTCGGCGTTTCAGGACCGAACAGGATATATGTCGGCATCGCGGTTACCGCAGCAAAATGCGCCGGTCCGGAATCGTTTGTCAGCATGAATTCACTGAGCGAGTAGAGCGCAGGCAGCTCCTCAAGGCGCGTCTCACCGGCAAAATTGATGCAGCGATCATCCCCTACGGCAGCAATGATGGCGTCCTTGTCGGCACGCTCACTGCGGGAACCGGTGAGCAGGATTACAATCCCGGGATAGTCCGTCAGAATCTGCCGCGCCAGACTGACGTAATGCTCCTGTGGCCAGCGCCGCAGCGGAATCAGATCGGAAGCATTGCAATTGAAGATTACCAGCCGGTCATCCCGGGCCGAATAACGGGGAGAGGCAGCTGCAACTTTCGTCAGCATCATCTCCCTGGCTTCAGTGGAAATTGCCACCTGTCGAATCGACAGTTCGCTGTCGCTGATCACCGTTTTCGAATAAGGAATCTCTTGATGGTCTGTCAGCAAGGCATTCACCAGAGCAATAAAACTTTTGGCAATATGCAGATGCGGGTTGTAAGCAACTTTATGAGTGAGAAAATTGCCTCGGTACAGCCCCTCATTATGGAAAGCATGGAAACCGACCCGGTTGACAGCACCGGAGAAACCGGAGAGCAGCGCCGTAAAGCGGGAAAACAGCTCCAGATCGATTACGGTATCGATTCTCTTGCTTCGGGTCCAGCGCAGAAACCTGTACAGGTCAGCTGCAACCTGAAAGATCGAGGCATCGGCCATAACGAACACGTTTTCGCGCGGCACAGTGTTGAGGAGCTGCAGGCTTTCACTGTTTTTGCGGAAGATGACAAAAAAAAGGTTGGCGTGCAGTTCCTTCCTGATCTTTGCCATGGCGGGATCGGCCAGGATGACGCTTCCCATTTCGGACAGTTCGACGAAAAGAACATTTTCAGGACGCTTTGCCGGAGGCTTGGGCCGGCAGATGTCCAATATTCCGAGCAGAAAGGTTCCGAACAGGCAGAGCGGTATGCCGAGATAATAGTCCAGAATTCTGACAAGTTCGATATTCATCAACGTACCTGATGCCCCTGTCCCGATTAGTAGTTCTGAAACGAGTTACCGGTCAACCCCGCGGCCGAGAAGATTGCGAAGCAATCCCCATCCTTCCGCCAGATGCTGCCCCAGCTCACGGCAGGAAGCCACGGAGGTCAATCTTCGCCACAGATAACCGGGCCTGGCATAGAAGGAGATTATTGCGCTGCGGCGGATTCTCTGCACTTCTTCGATGGTCAGATATCTGGTCGGCATGGCGATGCTGGTACCGGACTGGTCCATGGTCATCGTCTCCGCAGCGACCAGACCGGCGTCGATGGCCTGACGGCGGAGAACCGTTCCCATCCTGGGCACAGCAACATTGAAAGAAACAAAATCGGGGTTGAGCTCCCTGGCGAACTTTACGGTAGAAGTAGCGCTTTCCCGGGTCTCTTCTGGCAGACCGAGAATGAACGTGGCTACCGTGCGGATTTTTCGCTCCCGGCAGAGGGCAAAGGCAGTACGTATGCGATCTTTCGTGCACCCTTTGCCATACCTGTCAAGAATTGCCTCGTCTCCGGATTCGACTCCGATAATGATCGTATGGCACCCCGCATAATGCATGGCATCCAGCAGCTCCTCATCGAGAAGGTCGGCCCTGGAGAAGCAGACCCAGCCGAAACCCGGCCCCTCCTTTGCCATCGCCCTGCATAGATTGAGCGCACGGGACTTGTTCGCTCCGAAGGACTGATCTATGAAGAAAAGCTCCCGCTTGCCGAGTTCCCTGAGGAAGGCGAGTTCTTCCAGAATGTTGTCTATCGGTCGGCATTTGTAGCCTATACCACCCATATTGCAGAAACCGCAGGCAAACGGGCAGCCAAAATCCGTCAGCACTGTTGCAAAGCTTCTCTGCCGGACAAAGGGAAACCGGTAGTGCTGCGAAGTGAACAGATCATGCCGCGGCACCGGCAGGCTGTAGGTTCCGGAAGAGTGCCGCTCCCGTCTGCTCTCTCCTGCAAGTTCGGCTCTGGTCACTATGCTCCGGAGCGGCTCATCAGTTCCCTGCAGATAAGCGAGTATCTCCTCGCCGGTAAAGTCGAGCAGCGCTGCGTCGATGAAAGGGTGCTGCCGTAACCAGGTCGCCGCATTCTCCAGCACGACATCACCGCTTACCAGGATACGCCGCTGCGGCCTGGCAATCATGGCCAGAAAAGAGCAGTCCTCCTCGATAGATACCGCCCCGATCAATGAAATGACAACTGCGGGCGCAAAGGCGTCGATTTCCTTGAGAAGTTCGGCAAAGGCCATCCGTTCGGCAATTGCGTCCAGCACCAGCAGATCGCAGCATGCGGACAAGCGGCCGCTCAGCATGAGCAGATCCACCGGATGGGGACAATAATTGGACTTGGCAACCTTGCTGCAATAATAGTCCCGGATGTAGACCCGTCTACCAGGAGGATTTATAAGCAGTACTTTAAGAGGCAGGGACATTCTCGTCGCTGGCTGCGGCAGCATATCGCTACGGTTATCGCCAATCACTTCCGGCTGAGCCCATGGCAGTTCGTTGTCAGCATCACGGCTTTGTCCTTACCACCTCAACAAGCTCGACGTCATAAACCAGTGTGGCATTAGGAGGGACAAGCCCGAACGACTCCTTGTCCAGGGCTGTTTCCGGCGGGCAGACCAGCTTTGCACGGCCCCCCGGTTTCATCAGCTGGACACCTTCGGTGAGGCACTTGATAAAGTGACTCAGCTGGTCTTCTTCCGGCTCACCCCGCTTGTAAGTGCTGTCCATCTCCCTGTTATCGATGAGAGAGCTCACAAAGTGCAGCTTGACGGTCTCGTTTGCAGTCGGAGGGGTCCCGTCCCCCTCCTTGAGCGACAGGTAGACCGCCCCTGATTTGGTCTTTACAGCTCCTTCCTCGGCAGCCGTCTTCTCGATAAATTCCGGCGCCAATGCCTCAAGTTTTTTACCGTTGGCATCCCGCCGGGCGAGTCCCATCTCCTGTGACTTCTTGCTGTACGTTATGAAATCGACCTTTGGCTTGCGCCCGCGAACACCGTCGGTCACCCCCTGCTTGACCAGCCGCAACTCAGCAGGCGTCAGATCGAACGACGCCAGTTGCCGGGCAAGCACCAGACCAACGGCATACAGGGTTTTCTGTTCCTCGGTCTTCAGCTTCAGCTCTGTTGTCTTCTGCTTATGCTTTTTCGTTTTCAACGGCTTGGCGGCAAACGCCGGCGAGGCAAGGCAGACAATGATGATAGTGACAATAAATCTTCGCATAAATTTCCTTTCATAAATTGATATTATCCCGCAAGGCAGTGAATATACGGTTCGATCTCAAGTTCGCAGCAGCTTCAAGGCCCCCTGCAGTTTGGAGCGGAACTCCGGCCAGCTACGGGTATTTACCAGGCTGCGCCAGATATAGCGCGGCCTGAGGTAAAAGCGGCGGTAGGCCTCCTTCTGCAGTCGTAGCAGCTCGGCCATTCCAAGTGCTTCTTCCCAATGGTCAAGATGGAAATCCGGCCGCGGCGCGCGGGCAAACTTCTCCCAGCGCTCAGGCTTGATCAGTCCTTGACGGGCGGCATCGGTAAACAGCTCCGTATGGGGAAAGAGCGACAGTATGGATACCTGTGCGTAATCAGGATCGATTTCCAGCATGAAATCAATGTTGCGCCGGACATCAGCGGCACTCTTCTCAAAAGGGAGACCGATCATGAAGTCGGCAATGGTTAAAATACCAAGGGAGCGGCACCACTTGAAAACCTGCCGGACCTGCTCTATGGTACAGTTTTTCTTCAACAACTGCAAACCCTCGTCACTCCCGGTCTCAACACCGAACGATATCATGCGGCAGCCTGCAGCCCTGGCCCGCACCAGCGAGTCGTAGCTCACGGTATTGACCCGGCCGCGAAAGTCCCAGGTAAAACGGTAACCACGCCGGATCATTTCGTCACTGAAGGCAACCACCCGTTCAGGGGTTACGTTGAACAGATCGTCATAAAAATGGATCTCCTCGTAGCCCATATCCAGACATTTGCCGATCTCATCGGCAATCGCCGCAATCGACCGCTGGCGGTACTTCTTGTAAGGCACATCGCAGAAGGTGCAGCTGCAGGGGCAGCCGCGACTGCTGATCATGGTGGCAAGCCTGTCCGATGCACCGACAATGCTCCGGTAGTTCAGGTGGCTGATAACTGTGCGATCAGGCGACGCAAGGGTGTCAAGATTTTCCACATACGCCGGTGGCGGCATCTGCCGGGTCAGGAACCTGTCGTCCGTCAGAATCTGGCCCTGATAGCGCCGGATCGACTCGGCTGTATAGACCCCCCCGATCTCCGTAAAATCCGCACGCGAAGCCAGGGCATTGGCCAGGGCCGGGAAAGCCTCCTCCCCCTCACCGACAATGATGGAATCAAATTCCGGAAGTTCTGCTGCCTCATAGGGAAAAGCGATGGGATGGTGGCCGCCGAGACAGAGATGGGCCTGCGGGAACAGGGTTCTCAGCGTGCGCGCCGCCAGGCAGACATCATACATCGAGACGGTAAAACTGGTGAGCCCCACCAGATCGGGACGAATGTCCGCCACCCGCTGGCCCAGCTCCAGATGTCCCACCTTTTCGGCAATACAGTCGAGGAAACAAACCTCGTGCCCCGGCGCTGCCCTTTTGAGCGCCGCCAGGACATAAAGGAGTCCCAGTGGCGGGAACAGACCGAAATCCCCCGTTTCCAGCAGGCCATGGTCCGAAGGATTGGCAGGATCCACGTACTCCCTGGCGGTATACTCAGCAGGTGGATTAAGAAGCAGGATACGCATAGATTTGAACCTTCGCTGCAGAGCTCATCCTGCACCCTCCAGCCGCTTCTTTCCCAGAATCTGTACGGAGAGCCCGAAGGGGAGCCCACAGCGTCCGGCCAGCACCGCCTCCAGGGTAAACCAGCGGACGGCCAGAGAATTCAGCGGCCCCCAGGCTTCATGCAGCTCCTCTCCCGGCTCCTCCCTTACGGCAAAAAGGGACTTGTAACGACGCAGCAGCCAGACAAGGGGCAGAAGGAGTGCATAGGCATAGGTTGCACGGACTACCTCAAGCCCGGCAGCCTGCATGGCAGCAACCAGCTCCCCCCTGGTGAACCGCCTGGCCCCGTGCGCAGTCTCGTCGTGGGTCGAGGAACAGCCTGCATAAGCCGAATCGACCAGCAGCAGCGCCCCACCGGGCCGCAGCACACGGGCGAATTCCCTTACGGTCGCGTCCACATCGGCAATGTTGCGATGGTAGAGGACCTCGCAGGCAGCCACCATGGTAAAGCTGTTGTCCGCAAAGGGGAGAGAACCGCACTCTCCCTGCAGGAGCGGGCCGAAGAAGTGGCTGCGGCACATCTGCAGCGCCGGCAGATACCGGTCAAGGCCAATAACCTCACCGTACCTGCCGAAATAGTGCAACATGGAACCCGGTCCACACCCCGCATCCAGCACAACCCCATTCCGCGGAAGCCCGCTCAGCAGCACGTCCAGGAAACGCTCCCGGCTCTTGTACCACCAGTGGGTCTTCTGCAGACGGTAGATCCGCTCGTAGAGGGTCGGCTCCAACTCAGCCCCTTTCCGACCGCAGTCGTCGCAGCGCGACAATAGTGGCAATATATTTGCGGCCCCGTCGCAGATAGTGCAGCAGATTGGTACCGGTCTTGGAAACGCCGCTCCGCCGCGGCTGCATTACGTACGGCAGCTCAACCACGGAAAACCGTTTATCCAGCAGGATGCGGAAGATGAGATCGATGAAGTACTCGCCGTAATCGCCTTGCAGGCGTAATTCACTGAACACCTGGCGCCGGGCGGCAATAAAACCGCTGGTGTAGTCGGTAAAGGAAGGATCGAGGAGGTGCCGCAGCGAAAAATTGAGACAGCGACTCAGGAAAAGATGCAGAGCGGAACCGTCTCCCGAGCGGTTTTCCCCGCCTCCAGGCAGATAACGGGAATTGACGGCAACAGCGAATCCCTCTCCGATTTTTTCCAGCAGCTGGGGAATGCATTCCGGCGGCTGGGAAAAGTCGCAGTCGAACCAGAGGATGACATCATTTTGCGCCATGGCAATGGCATCGTTCAGGGAATTGGTGAGCCCGCGATTTTCCCTGCGACGCAGTACCTTGACAACGGCCCCGGGTATATCGGTTTCCGTCGCGATCTGCCAGGTCAGGTCAGGAGAATCGTCATCGGCTACGATCACCTCGACCTCTGTGATCCCCGACCTGCGAACGCTGGCAACAGCGGCTCTCATCAGGTCGGCAATATTACCGGCTTCATTGTAGGTCGGCATGACAACCGACACACTGAACGGAGGCGAGGCATTCGCAGAAGGGATGTCGACAGGTATATTATCCAAGATTTTCCATCTCCTCGATAACTGTTGCCGCGACCTCATCAATCTGCCCGGTAGTAAGCGCCAGACCGCTCGGCAGATAAAAGCCCCTCCTGGCCAGACGCTCCGCCGCCGGATAACTGCCGCCACACGCCGGTACTGTTCCCATTCGACGGAAAACCGGCTGCTCGTGCATCGGCCAGAAAAACGGCCGTGTCCCGATGCCGCGGGAGGCAAGACGCTTCATCAATCCGGCGGCATCTACACGCACCTCGTCGCCAGGAACCACCCCGTAGACCCAGTAGATATTTTCGGCATACTCTGTCCGGGCCAGCGGGAGCTGCAACGCCTTGCAGCCGGCAAAAAGCGCGTTGTACTGCTGCCCCATCCCCCTTTTCCGGGTAATGAACTCGTCCATACGCTCCAGCTGGGCAACGCCGACTGCAGCCTGCAGATTGGACAAGCGGAAATTGTAGCCGAGTTCCTCGTGAACAAAACGTCTCTCCGGCTGGAAGCAGAGATTGCGCAGGCTACGGCAGCGCTTCGCCAGCAAGGGATCGTCGGTCAGCACCATCCCCCCCTCGCCGGTCGTGACAAGCTTGTTGGGGTAGAAACTGAAAACGCTGACTGCGCCGAAACTGCCGCAGGCCTTGCCACGATAGCTCTGGCCGTGCATCTCGGCGGCATCTTCGATAACCAGGAGTCCATAGCGGCCGGCCAGCGCCAGCAGCAGGTCCATATCAACCGGCAGGCCGTAGGTATGAACGGCCATGATGGCCTTCAGCTTCCTGTTGTTCTTGCGGCCGATTTCATCTTCGAGCAGCTCGGCCAGCTTCTCCACATCCATGTTCCAGGTAAGCGGATCGGCATCGACAAAAAGCGGAATGCAGCCGTTCCTGACTACCGCCGCCGCACAGGAGATGATGCAGAAGGTCGGCACCACCACCATGCTCCCCGGCTCCAGCCGCAGCGCGGCCAGTGACAGCTCCAGTGCCGCGGTGCCATTGCTGACCGCCACCCCGTAGCAGCGTCCGACCCTCGCCGCCATCTCCTCCTCAAACCGCTCCACGAACGGTCCTTCCGAGGATATCCACCCCGAAGCGATGCACTCGGTGAGATACTTCTGCTCATTGCCGTCGAGAAGCGGTTCATTTACCGGAATCATTTAGGAACCCCTCATCCCTCAACTCTCATCCCTCAACAGCTTTACAAACCGCGTCTTGTCGCATTCGCCGGCGTACGGCCCCTGCTTCACCTCGATCATCTCCAGTTCTTCGAGCACTTCGAAGCCGTGGCCGCCTTCGGCAAGGAGAATCACGTCACCGGCGGCAAGGACCCTGCTCTCAAGGAAATTGCGGCGGTCGTCGTAGAAATCAACCCGCAGCGCCCCTTTCTTTATCACCAGGACTTCCTGGGTATAAAGTACCTCCCGTTGCACCGGGTTATGAATGTGCGGCTCGATCAGTTTTCCCGGCGAATGGCTGATGAACGCCAATTGCTGGGACAGGTTGTCCGGAGTGAAAAAACTCACTCCCAGCTTGCTGAAACTGTTCCTGACAATAATGGCCAGCAACAGCTCTCCTGAAACCACCTGCTCTACCATGGGCATCTCCGGTACAGCACTCATCCCTCTCCCCTTTCCACTTCTAATCCTGCTTCCGCTCGAACCAGTCGATCGGCGGTGGCTGGGGCCCGGCCCGGCGCAAATCGTTTTCCGCGTCGGTCGTTCGCCCCAAAGCCTGCAAGGCGAGGCCCCGGTAATAATAATAAGTCGGATGGGGATAAATTGCTATCGCCCTGTCAAAGTCGCTCACTGCCTCGACATAACGTCCGGTATCGCTCAAACCGACCCCTCTGAAGGCGTACAGGTTATAGCCCGGCTTCAATCCCGTGTTGACGCTAATGGCTATCGCCGCGCTGAAGTCTTCCACTGCCTCGGCGCTCCGGCCGTTGATGAGGTAGTACACGCCGCGGTCACCATAGGCCCGGCCCACCGGTTCAACCTCGATCACCCTGGACCAGAAAGTGCCGGTGTCATGCCAGACCCCGATCAGCTGCTGTGTCATGGCTGCTGTAAAGAGCAGAAATGCGATAACAGCTGCCGCCAGATATTTCCCGGCAGCGGCCAGCCGGCCGTGCAGAATCCCCAGCACTGCCGCAGCGGCAATGGCGGGGACGATGGACGCCAGATAGGTATAGCGTGCCGCCATGGCAATGTCGTCACCGGCTTGCACAAAAGCCAGCATGGGCGCAAGCAACACGATGAAAGCCAGCCAGGTGACGGCAACGGCCCTCCTCCCCGGCAGGGAGCGCAGTGCAGCAGCTGTAGCTGCCACTACAACGGCTGTCTTGACAAGATACCCGTACGGCAGCGGTTTAGGAAGCACAAAATAGGGGATGATGCCCGTTGGCAGGAGGGTAAAGCGGCAGTATTCGAAGACGGCGTTCCCCGAAACTAGCAGCCGGACATAAAACGGCATCGACTGCATGGAGATCAGTGCTTTCTCCGCCATGGCAAAATGGATCGTTACCAGGGTCATCAGCAGGGCAACGACGAAAAACGGCAGTTTCTCCGCTACCACTCCCCTCACCCTCCCCTGCTGCAGCCGATTGAGCGGGTACCAGTCCAGCAGCAGCAACACGACCGGAAAGGTCACACTGCTCTGTTTCGCCAGCAGGGAGCAGCAAAAAAGCAGGAGCGCGACAAAACAGGTGCCGAGCCGTTTGGCGCGACCGGCCGCGGCATCCTGCAGTTCGGCGAAGCGCAGATAGGCGAGAAGCGCAGTCAGCGTGAAAAAACCGTTGAGGACGTCCTTGCGCTCTGCCGCCCAGGCAACCGACTCCACCCGCAGCGGGTGAATGGCAAAGAAGAGTGCCGCCAGAAGAAGCATGAATGGATAGAGCTGCCTGGCGTCCGGAGCCACCTCTGCTTCCGGGAAAAGGTCCCGGCAGAGACGGTCGGCCAGGAGCACCACCAGCCCGGCATTGACGGCATGAAGCAGGACATTGGTGAGGTGATAGCCGAGAGGCTTGACTCCCCAGAGAAAATGGTCGATGGCAAAGGAGAGATAGGTCAGGGGGAGCCAGGCGCCGAGATGCGGGGTGGTAAAAATACGGCGCAGTGAGGCGCCGTTCAGGTTTGCGATCAGGGGATTATTGGTAATGTAAAATGGGTCATCGAGATTGATAAAGCCGCCCCAGAGCGCACGGCAATAGACCAGAAACGTAAGCGCGAAGGCAACAGTTACAGCCTTTATGAGCATTGTCCTTCTGTTTGTCAAAGTGTTTCCTTCCGTCTAATCGATGCGGTAGATCATTATGGAATACCCCGCCCGGCCAACCGGCTGCAGTTTGCGCATGAAGCCGAAACGGTCAAAATCCACCAGTAGCGGCGGCTCGACATACGTGAGCAGATACGGATGCCCCTGCAGCAGCGATGCGCTGATCGCCACGTAGCCGTGGTGTGGAGCTGTGGTCAGCAGCTCGTAGTTGATGCCGTACAACTCCGGCAGGCCGTGGCCGAAATAGGCTAGCTGGATTTTCCCGATACCGTGCTCCGCCATGTACTTTTTCAGGCTTGGGAGATCCTGCCCCCAGTCGGTGTTCGAATCGATCAGATAGCGGCAACCGTTTGCCGCACCGCCGGAGAGTTCATTGAAATAGGAGGTATAGTGCGGCGCGATACGGAGTACCGAGAACGAGTGTAGCACAAAAATCAGCGGCAGTACCAGTCGCGACCCTTGCCACCCGCGGCACCGGTGAAAAAATCCGGCTACAAAAAAACAGAGGAACGGGTAGGCAGGGAGGAGATACCTGACCCCCACGTTGAGCCTGTTCAGAAAGCTGAGCACTAAAAACAGGACCACCGGCAGGTAGCAGAGCAGCAGCAGTTCTTTACCAGCCAGCGTACGCCCTCGCAGCCTGAACATGGAAAGCAGCGCTGCAGCCAGTAGGATTAGAAATGGGACGGATTCTTTCATGGCAAACGCTGCCAGGTAATAACTCCTGAAACCGTCAGCAGACCAGTTGCCCATGAAAAATGCCGGGAATTCGGAATAATCGCTATCGGCCTTCTGCCGGTCGAAGCCTTCGACAAAAGCTTTCGGCAGCGGGAGCGGCAGCCTCCCTGCAGCGCTCTGACCGAGAGAAATCAGTGACTTGCTCTCCAGGGACAGCTCTCCCAGCGAAGTTCCCGTCCCTTTGAAACGGTAAAACAGATTCACGGTCAGCAGAATAGTGACCGCTATCAGCAGCAGCGACTTCAGCAGATACTGCAATACCGCAGACAGCCTCTGCCCTATACCGGTGATGCCTCCCGCCTGCTGCAGGGCAGCCAGCAGCGGCGCCAGCAATAGCAGCGGCAAAACAAGCAGCGCCGTAAACTTGCAGAGCAGGGAAAGGGAGAATAACAGGGCGACTCCGGCCAGACGACCAAGAGCAGGTGTGTGCAGATAATCGAGAAGCAGGAACACCACCGCCGTCAAGGTAAGTGTGGCGATGACATCAGTAGTAGCGTAGTGGGCATGGGCCAGAAAGGTTGGCGAGAAGGCAAGAAAAGCCGTGCCGAACAGGGCAGCGCCGGGGCCGAAATATTTGCGGCTGCGCCGGTAGAGGATTACCAGGCAGCAAGCCGCTGCCAGCAGATTGACCATGCGGGCCGACTGCAGATAGCCGCTGTAGCCGGCCGCATTGTCACGCATGAAGCCGGTCGCCACCAGCCACGGCTCCCAGCCGGCAGCGCTCTCCGGCACCTGCCGGAAGCGGACCGGCTTGGCTCCGGACAGATGGGCGGGTAAGCTCATGGCCATCTTCCAGAGCGGCGGGGTGGCAGCGTCAAAGGAGTAATCGCCGCTTTGCCAGTAATGCACACCGGTGGAGAGGTGGCGGAACTCGTCGATGGTCACCGATTCCTGCCGGGAAGACGCAAAGGAGAGCAGCACGAAAACCATCACCATGATAGCGCAGAACAGATCCGGCAGCGTGAGTTTTCCTGCAGACCGTGAATCTGTAGCCGGCTTGACAATCATTATATATGCCTCGGTTTCATGATGGTAATGCCGAAGCCTCGATCGGTAAACGGTTCGGGACCGATTGTTTCAAGCTTCTCGTAGCGAGCCGTTATCCAGCTCCACAGTGCAAACGCATAGTCCTTCCCGAAATAACTGGCACCGTGCTCCTCGGTTTCCCGCCCGGTAATCAGGACAAAGTCAGGTGGTGCTACCTGGAGATACCCCAGCATTCTCTGTTCACCTACCCCGGCGATAAAGCTTGGTATCGCTTCAAAAAAATAGGCCGGATTTCGTCTGCGCGCCAGATAGTTCAGCATGACCCCTTCAGGGAAAACCGCCACTGTTGCCGTTGCCGGTATAACGGCATTCATCTTTTGCAGGGTTTCCTGCAGCACCAGACCGGTGCGATCCAGTTCCGGACGATAGGTATAAAAACGGTCGGCACCTGTCCCGACCGGAAATGTTTTCTGCTGATAAAACAGCCGTGAATTCTCCACATGCATGGCCATGACGACAAAGAAGGAAAGTGCCGCAAACCGCCGGAGCACAGTATCCCGCTGCAAGGCAACTGCTACCAGCAACAGCGTAGCCGGCATGGTAAGAGCAAAACCGTAGCTGAACACATTTACTGCCAGTATGATCTTGGCCAGCAAGGCCAGGGAAAAAACGGCTGCTGCCAGCAAAGTCAGGCTCACCGCCGACTTGTTGCGAAATCGTTTATAGCCGTAAAAGCCTGCCAATGCCAGCAGATAGAGCGGATAGGGCCTCTCCAGCTCGAACCAGGGGATTTTGGTTTTATAACACAAGGCAAACCCGATAAGAAAGATCACCACACCGCCGTAGGCACAAAAACGCAGCCACTCGTTACGGATTCGCTTCACGCAGGATAGTCCCAGTGCCAGCGACCCGACATACAGCAGTTCCGCCACCAGGACTATCACCATACGATTGAGCTGCGACAAAGGGTCATCCATCCCGGACATCAGGAAGTAAAACAGGTTGTGCGTCAAGCCGGTCAGCACCAGGGGTGAATAGAATGACATGAAGACGGTCTGCAGGGCGGAAAGCCATGGCATCTTCAGAGAAAAACAGGCCCAAAAGCCCAACAGCGGCAGGCTCCAGCCGCAGATGAACGCTGCCAGGACATGCCCGGCACGGGCTGCGCCCTGCTCGCGCAGAAAGTAGAAAAAAAACAGGGCGAGAGCGGCAACCGCGGCTACGGCCACTTCAACCTTGGTCAGAAAGATGAGTCCCGACAGAACGCCGGCCGCCAGGCTCCAGTACCACTTGCCGGTACGCTCGATCTTCATCAGCACCAGCAACAGTACGGCAGCCAGATACAGCCCGTGAAGCATCTCGTGGGAGTACGGACATACATAATTGTAATTGCCGACATCCACATGTTGCGAGAAGGCAAAGATGGTCAGAAAGGCAAGCCCGCAGACCGTCGCTGCCAGGTAGCCGAAATGCTGCTTCAGGTAAAAATAGAGCCCCGACGTAAAAAGCACCAGCAGCAGCAGGTTACATAGCGCCAGGGTCTCAAGACCAACCCCGAAAACCCTGAATAATCCGGCAATGACATAATCGGAAAGTGGCCCGTAAAAATGATTGATGTCCCGGTACAGCACCTCCCCCTCGGCAATTCGCCAGGGGACATACAATTCCCGCCCGAAATCCACGATAGGATCGAGCCACTTCAACCAGCTGAGCCTCGCCATCCCCACCCCGGTAGCCAAAAGCAGCAAAGGGCAGAAAATCTCAAGGACCGTTATTCTCCACTTTTCACCGGTCATGCTTCACTGCCCATTCAAATCCCCCCCAGGTCGAACAGCACCCACTTGCCGTCGCTGTACAGTACCCACCCTCTCCTGTCCCGTGCCAAGGCATCGAAAAAGGGGTACAGGGACGGGTGATCCAGGCAGGCTACATAACGGCTGGAGAAACTGCGGCGCACGATATCCGCAGACGTCGGCGGCGCATCTTTCAAGGTCCGGTACCAGAGCTCGTACAGCTCCGGATTACGTTTGTAAAAGAGGGTCGGATCGAGGGCCACCAGGTAATTTCTCTCTGGCACTTCTGCCATCAGGGTTCCGGTATATTCCCAGCCGCAGGTAAAAACCGCTCCCCCAACCGGCACTTCCCGGAGGATGACGCGGGCCACTTCCCGGTCGAGCTGCCAGAGTCTCGGCTGAGACGAAGTAATGTAGCGTAACAGGGGAGTGCCGGTCAGCAGCGTTCCGGCTATAGAGAGGACACAGAACAGCGGCAGCAGCCACCCCTTGCCGCGTTCCCGGCCGACCAGGGCAAGGATGATGGTGGCAAAGGGGACTAAATATTCGAGAAAACGGTTGGTGCGTAGCGTCAGCAGCAGAAAGACCAGTATGGCCAGGGCCCCTGCCGGCAACAGAGTGTCACTGCGCCGCGCCTTCCATGCCCCACCCACGGCAAACAGCACGGCCAGGGTCGGCACAGACATCTCCTTGAGCCAGTCAACTGCAGCAAAGGGCTCGAACTCCTCCCCCATGTTGAACTCGAGGTGATTTCCCCAGGCGTTGCGCATCAGGATGTCCGTCATATGAATCCAGTTGATCTGCAGCAGGTTCCAGGTGTTCGGATGGACAACCACGCCAACCGAAATGGCAATTACCGCCACCAGGGGAGGTCGCCAGCACCGGCGCTCCCCGGATAACAACCTCCCCCCCTCGGCAGCCAGCAGTAACAGCAGCGGTATCTGCCAGAAGGCCACATAGGTCAGAGGGTAGAGCAGCGACACGACTGCCAGGAGCACCAGCCGTCGCCGGCTGTAGGCCCAGAGAAACAGGATGGCCAGGGCGATGGACAACAGATGGGGCCGGACCTGGGAAAAACGGTAAAGGAAGATCGTCGTGCCGAGGGGAAGCAGTGCCCAGATACCGGCATATCTTACTTTTTCCGACCACAGCACAGCATAGATGGCCGAAAGAATCGCTGCTCCGCTGATGGTACCGACAACCCTCGATGCGCTATTGAAACCGAGGGGAGTGAACGGGACAAAGAGCAGATGGAAAAGAAACTCCTTGTCCGCATAGTGGTCAAACTGCCAGCTGAAACGTGTCCAGGGGAAACTCTGCAGCATGCCGTGTTCTCGGATCAGCCTCGCAACGGAAAAGTGATAGGCGGTGTCGTCATCGAGAGGATAAGGGATGGACAGCTGCAGGGCCGCCACTATCACGAAATAAACTGCGATCCAGGCAAGCGCTTCCAGAATGCTGCGCAGGGTCGGTTCAGCAGTTTTTTCGTATTTGATGGGCATGGTGACTTTCCCTTGACTCTTGCATCCTGTAAAACAAATTTTGTTTCCTTGAGGGCATCAGGTTCGCAGAAGCGCTATTTATGCACTTTCAGACTGCCGTTGTCTCCGGCCGTAATTTTCTGAACAAACTTGACCGGCAACAGCCTGGCCCGATCCAGATAACCATTGAGCGGAACATCGTAAGACATGGGACAGTTACCGTCTCCGGAACCATGGTAATAACTGGCGATGCATTCGCCCGCAGTGACTCTCTGCTCAGTTACTGCCAGATATGGCGCAAACGACCATTTGTCGATATATCCGGCACAACATAACAACCACAACAAGGAGAGTAACAGTGTGCGGGGCTTCCCTGGCGGCACTGCCAGCCACCAGGCTAAAGCTGCAAAGGGAATCAGCATAAAGGCAAATTCGTTATACCTGGGTTCGCTCAAAGCCTCTAGATTCGCCCGCCCCATGGTTATGGCAGCGAGCAGGGCAAGAATTGCCACAATGCCGGTAACTGCCATCCATGAGCCGGCCTGCCAACGCTTTCTGTTGTCAAGCAGCAGCAGGACAGCTGGCAGCAGTACACAAACAAGACAGACAGCTCCCATAAACCAGCCGCTGCCCGCCACTGACGTGGTATACCCAAAGCCGAGCCCCACCAGATTGAGAAAGAACAGCCAGAATTTGCCGTTGAGGGGGAGCACCAGCTCGGGGTGAAGAGACGGTTTTGCATAGCCGTGAAACCAGAAAACAAGGCTGATGCCGACAGAGCCGCTACTGATGGACAGAGAAGTCAGTGCTGCCATTTTTGTGGCATGATTGTTAAGAAAAGTGCCGCTGACATAAATCATGACACAGCCAAGATATACCAGGGAAAATACCGGTCCGGCTGAAAAAGAGTATATGGCAAGGATGGTCAACAGGGAGAACTTTACTGCTGCCGGCACGGCGGGCCGTTCGGGAAAGGCTTCAGTGAGAGCAAGCACCGCAAACAAGAGCACCAGGTGGAACTGAGACTGGAACGCCCAGAGATGATTGGCGAAATTAAGCGGAGAGAGCAGAAAAACAAGAAACCAGGGAAACCCCGAAAACCGGTCATTACCGGTCACCCTTGTCATCAGAAAATAAACAGCCGCCAACAGGCAGCCGAAAAGCCCAAAATTGAACAGCTGCTGCAGCCCAAAATCCAGGCCGAAAAACTTCAGGTTCAGCCAGGCCATCAGCTTGGTAAGGACGATCCGGTGCTCATTGTGGAACTTGAAAAGCCACTGCCAGGACAGACCGGCCGGCAGACCATCGGGGGTGAAGTATTCCCACTCGTCCCAGTAAGGGACATCAACGGCATGGCGCCGGATAGCAACGAACTGGTAAAGATAGAGCCCCGTGACCAGTGCCCAGCCTAGCGGCAATAAGGCTTTTCTGAAAAACCAGGCCATGCACATTCCTCTCGAATAAAATCAACCGGCTTAACGGAAAACCGGCTGGCGTACCGCACCATCAATACAGATACTTCTCCAGGACATTCACCGGACGACGGTTGTTCTGCATGTCTACGAGCGCGGTCTGATACCAGTCCAGCAGGCTGAAGTGAACCAGTTCGGGAAAGAGTCGATACCATCCGAGTGTGTGCCGCAGTTGCAGCGCGGCACATGCCTGCTCGAAGACAGGCAACTGGTCAGGTGCTTCCTGTTGCAAAAAACGCCGCGTTTTTTCCTGCACCTGCTGCACCCGGCGGTAATCGCCCGACTCCATGAAGAACGCAGCGCTATCAACCATGGAACTGACTATTTCAAAATTTACTTCGTAGTTCCTGGTAATAAAGGTTGCCTGGCTGTTGACAGCGGCAATCTCCCGGAATTGCCGCTCGCCGCGACTGCCCGCTCCCGCCAGAAATACCGTTGTCACAAAAGAGAGCAGCAGCAGCAGTGCGAAGCAATATTCGAATTTTTTCCCGGAAACGAAACGATTGTAAAGGAACAGGGCGCAAAAAACCATCAGGGCAAACAGCGGCAACAACCAGATGACATCAATGTGCTTTGGCACAAACAATGCCTGCAAAAGCTGCTGTACAAAAAGAGGGTAATGCCTGCCCAGCACCTCGAGAATACGTGAGAAATGAAGCGGCATCAGGAAACCGGTAACCCCACCGGGAAATGACCACTTCATGCCGTATGCCGCCCACAACAATAACGCCCATATGGTACAGGCGGCACAACCAGCAATGATCCAGGGGGAATATCTTTTTAACTGCTCGAGCAGACGTGACAGGTAGAGGACGAAACAGGGGAAAACCACAAGAAACCAGCGCTGGCCGAGCGAATGCCCCAGCTCGCCGTTCCAGAAGATGATCGTGCCGGAAGTTATGGTTACCGCAACGAGAATAAGACTCAGCAGATGATAAAGCGGTGGATTTTTGTTCACCCTGATAAAATATCCAGTTAGAGCGACGAGCAGAATAGGCCAGAAAACAAATAGTCCGTTGCGCGTCCCCCACAGCAGCAGATACGACTTGGTCAGATTCACCAGATCGGCCTGGATGGCATAGCTGCTCCCCTGATGGCCGAAAACAGCCAGGCGCAGCAGCAGCGAGGGAACGATAAACAGCAGGCTTCCGCAACCGGCCCACAAGAGTCGCTGCAGGCCCGTTCGCCAGCTATTTAAATGAGGTTTTTCCTGAAATGCCGCATAGGCAAGCAACAGCGACCAAACCGCAAATTCCTGCCTGACAAAGATGCCCAGCCCGAGCACACTCCCCATGAGCAGCCATGACAGCGTCTTTTTCATGTCAGAATAGTGGTAGATGTAGAGGAGCAAAGCCGCCAGAAATGCGGCAGGAAGATTGGTGTTGCAGGGGTAGAAAAAAGCATAGAGGAAAAGCGGGCCGCCGAAAACCGTTGCCAGCAAGGCAGGGGTTACTGCCACCGGACCGTGATAACAGCGGGCCACCCGATAGGTCAGCAGACAGGCGAGCATCGCCAAGAGATAGGTGATACAGCCGAGCCACATTCCTTCATGATAACTTATGTCGTAAAAACGTGACGGCAGGTTCGCCAGCTGCACGGCACCGGTATGGGATGCAACCGCCAGTGCCGTTGCCGGGACAATAAAAAGGACGCCGCCGATGTTCTGATGGATCGGCGCATGATGGGTTCTGGTGATCTGATAGGGGGTACTGTCAGGAAGCGATTCAGGGAGGATATTCAGACTCCCCCTGGTGACAATGGCATGGGACACGGCAAGATAGACTTCGCTGTCCGGTCCGGTCAGTGTGTTGTTATGATAGAAAAGAAAAGGGATTATCAGTATGAGAAACAGTCTGATGTTCAACCGCGTATCCAAAGATTACCGCTCCGGCCAGACAGCAGCCGGCAAATATTGGTTATGTCCAGCAGGACCATTGTGTATGGTCAGCATATTCTCGGCAGCTGCTCTCCGCTCAGCATCTCAATAATTCTGACCCCTCCTGACCTTGTTTCAAGCGAGATTCTGCCTGTCCCCTTCCCGGTTACCTCGCCGATGAGAGCTGCATCGATCCCCAGAGGATTGCGCTGAAGAATCCCCATAGCCCGCTCAGCAGATTCCGGAGAGACAAAGATGAGCATCTTCCCTTCATTTGCCACATAAAGAGGGTCCAGGCCTAGGACTGAGCATAAACCCCTTACAGCGGTTTTCACCGGTAAAGAATCTTCTCTGAGCAGCAGATCTGCTCCCGACTGTAGTGCAATCTCCTTTAGAGTAGTTGATACACCGCCCCTGGTAGGATCGCGAAGCACATGGAGAGCGCCGCCCAGTTTCGAGACAAGCTCTGAAGCAAGAGTATTGAGTGCGGCAGAGTCGCTTTCAATGGCTGTATCCAGCTCAAGCCCCTCCCTGCTGGCCATGACGGCTACTCCATGATCGCCGATGGTCCCGCTGACGATGATACTGTCTCCGGGAAGCGCTTGTGCGCCGTTAATCTCCACATCATGCTCAAGAATTCCGATTCCGGAAGTATTGATAAATATCCGGTCGGCTTTGCCGCGAGGCACGACTTTGGTGTCACCGGTGACAATTCTGACTCCGGCAATATCAGCAGCCCGCTTCATGGAAGCCAGAATCTGCGCAAGCTCTTTTTTGCTGAATCCTTCTTCAAGTATCAGCCCCACACTCATCCAGAGAGGTTTCGCTCCCATCATGGCAAGGTCGTTGACAGTACCGTTCACGGCAAGATCGCCGATATTGCCGCCGGGAAAAAATACCGGATCGACCACATAGGAATCGGTCGTAAACGCGAGACGTCCGGATGGAGAGTCGAGGAGCGCCGCATCATTTTGGTCAGCCGGTCCCCCGCAGGAGAGTGCAGGAATTATCAGTTCATCCAGAAGCTGATGAGACAGCCTGCCGCCACTGCCATGGCCGAGGAGTATGAGATCATTGTTCATGCGGCTTTCTCCCGCCTCCTGACAAGTTGCTTTTTCAGGAAAAGACGATATCACCCAGAATGAGCAGGGTCAATAGTTTTACGGATATTGGGGGGTGAAATTGGCTTGACATTGTTGTCTACGATAATTGACAATATATACTTGATAGTTATTTGAATAGCATTCCGGCTGTAGGGGACGAATTTATGGCAAAAAGGTTTTGGGTTATATTTGCGGTCATGGTTTTATCAGCAAATCTTGCATATGCTGCCGAGGGCAACACCAAGGCGAGCGCTGCTCCTGCTCCATTTTTCAAAGACCCCACCAGCGGCATAGAAATGGTATATGTCAAAGGCGGGTGTTATATGATGGGCAACCTTTTTTATGAAGAAAGAACGCGAGATCCAGAACATCCGGAATACGAAAGGCCGGAAGAAAGGCCTGTGCATGAAGTCTGCGTTGATGATTTTTACATTGGTAAATATGAAGTTACACAAGGGCAATGGAAATCAATAATGGGAAGCAACCCATCCTACTACAGCAACTGCAGCGAAAACTGCCCGGTAGATAGTGTAAGCTACAGCGATGTGCAGGATTTTATAAACAAATTGAACAGCGGGAGCGGTGGGAACAAATACCGGCTTCCGACAGAAGCAGAATGGGAATACGCGGCCAGAAGCGGGGGCAAGAGAGAAAAATATTCAGGCGGGAATGACCTCGACCGTGTCGCTTGGTATATTGGAAACTCAGAAAATAATCATTTCCCTGTTGGCCTCAAAGCTCCCAATGGGCTTGGAATATATGACATGAGCGGCAACGTATTTGAAATGACAAACGACTGGTACGCAAGAGATTACTATTCAAACAGCCCACGCAATAATCCTAAAGGCCCAAGTTCCGGCATTGACCGTGCGATACGAGGCGGCTGTCAGTCCGGCGGTGAGGATAACCAGCGGACGTCACGCCGCGACAACATCGCTGAAATGGCGGACAGCGACCGTTCCGAGATGGTAGGTTTTCGTCTCCTGAGAACCCCATAGACTGGATCTTCGTTTTCTACCTCTTAAAATCCCCTCTCAAGGGGATTTTTTGTATATTCTATTTTAAAGTGACTTTCAAGCTGGTTTCCCTAAAGCATGGCCTCACTTTCGAACTTCAGGGGAAGCGAGGCGGAAGCCCTGGATGTTGTAACGTCTGTCAGGTTCGTTGTGGAAGCGGAGCGCCGCCCGGGCAACCCAAACACTGCTGTCCCAGTTGCCGCCGCGAATCACGCGTTCGTTGCCATACTGCGGGCCGACGGGGTCTTGCTTACTGTTACCCATATACATATAATGCCAGTCCTGCACCCACTCCCAGACGTTGCCGGTCATATCATATATGCCAAGACCGTTGGGCTGTTTGGTACCTACCGGATGCGTTTTGTTGCCGCTGTTGCCCGCGTACCACCCTATGGCGTCAACGTTGTCGCCGCCACAGTACCTCTCTCTCTTACCGCCACTCCGGCAGGAGTACTCCCACTCGGCCTCCGTCGGCAGGCGGTAGTTCTTGCCGCTTTGCAGATTGAGTTTTCCGATGAACGCTTGCACATCCTTCCAACTGACCGTCTCTACCGGGCAGTCGTCTCCGCAGCTGCTGAAGTGGGACGGGTTGTTCCCCATGACACGCCGCCACTGGCCTTGGGTGACTTCGTACCTGCCGATGTTGAAGTCGCTGACGCAGGCCTCGTGCGCCGGGGCCTTTGCGGGGTCGAGGTCATCGCCGAAGGTATCGCCCATCTGGAAACAGCCCCCAGGCACCTTCACGAACTCCATACCGGTGGTCGGGTCAATGAAGGCGATACGGTTGGCACAACCGAAACTCAGTACCACCGCCAATATCAGGAATTTAGACATAATGTTAGACATGAAGTTCCCTCTACGGATACATTTGAAACTTGATTCTCGTGCAGACATGCTACCGGAAGCATGAGGTTTCGTCAACCACCGCCTGCTTGCGGAAAGCATACGCTGCTGCCAGTTGCCTGCCACGAAAAATATCAGCAGAAAAATATCTATGCTTGACATTTCTGCTAAGCATAATTAGGATAAAAACTAATCTACAGAAGGAGGAGCTCAGTATGAAAAAATTCAAAGCAACAGCTCTTGCACTTATCATTGCATTAACCTTTGGTACGGTTGTCTTTGCAGCAGATACCAAGGCTAAACTTATCAACATCAATACTGCAACAGAAGCCCAACTGAAAACAATCCCGGGTGTGGGAGACGAATACGCCAAGAAGATAATCGCCGGGCGTCCGTATACGGCGAAAGCCCAGCTGAAGACCAAAGAGATTATCCCTGCTGATGTATACTCACAGATCAAAACGTTGCTCGCCTCCGTCTGCTGATTTATTTGCAAGGAACAAAGAGCTGCTAATCGCCAACCAGGCCAAAAAATAGCAACTTATTTTTAGAGGATAAAAAAAAGCCCCGCTCAACAGTGGGGCTTTTTTCGAGTTTAGAATTACCGCCGGCAACCTTGCCTGACTTATTGAACTGAGAGACAGACAAGCCGGAAGCCAAGGATGCCGTCCCGATAACCGGGTCCGCGCCCGCCCCGGTGGGCCGATGCAGCAAAACCTGCGACGCCACGCCAGCAACCGCCACGGAAGACGCGGACTGGCAATGAGCTCGATAACGGCCCTTGCGGATCGATTGACGAATCAGCGCTGTAGTCGTCATACCAGTCCTGACACCACTCCCAGACATTGCCGTGAATGTCGTGCAACCCCCATGCATTGGGCTTCTTCTTCCCGACCGGCTGGGTCTGGCTACCGGAGTTGGCACTGTACCAGGCATAGTCGCCCAACTGGCTTTCATTATCGCCAAAGCAAAACGTGCCGGAAGAACCGGCACGACAGGAATATTCCCATTCCGCCTCAGTCGGCAAGCGAAACGTTCCCTTCCCGGTGGCATTGAGATGCTTGATGAACTCCTGACAATCAACCCACGAAACCTGCTCCACGGGAAGATCGGCTCCCTTGAATTTGCTTGGATTGTTTCCCATCACCGATTCCCATTGAACCTGGGTAACCGGATATTTACCCATGTAGAAATCTCTGCTGATTGTAACCTGATGAACCGGCCCTTCTTTTTCACTGCCCATCAGAAAGGTCCCGGCCGGAATGGCGCAAAAATCGAAGCGCGATGATGTCGTTTTTGTTACGTTCCGATTCTTTGTCACCGTTCGTGTTTTCGTCTGCATTTCGGTGACAGCCTTACTGAACCATCCGGCCTCTTTAACAACAACTTCCTCCTGATAGGATTCCTGCTCCTGACAGGATTCTTCCATCGTCAGCTGCATTTCCAGAGTAATCGCCAACGGAAGACATTTATCTTCGGCAATAACTGCGTCCAAACTATCCCCTCCCCTTTATCGTCATCCGGAAATAAATATACCGCTCACCTCAGCAGGACTGGCCCGGAACCCCTAAACGCAACCTGTCGGCACTATTTCTCCCTGAAAAGATAGCTGCTGTCCTCACTGTTCCCCGCTTCCTGCCGCTTGGAAAAGATCGCCGCCTTGCCGTTGCCGTCAACTACGATGCCAAGCATCTCCCTGTTGGGGATAACAGCCAGCGGGGTCCAGGTCACTCCGTCGGCACTTCGGAAGATTCTGGCCTCATTCCCTTCTTTGCCCTGCTGTTCAAAAAGCGCTCCTACGGTAACCGCGTTGTCCGGAGCTATGTCCAATCCGGGCTGGTTTATGTTATTAGCGCTGGAAACAATGCTTTTCGTCCAGGAATCGCCATTGTTGTCGCTTTTGTACAGTTCCAGATTTCTCTTATTAACCAGGGTACTTGCGACAAATATAGCGGAACCGGTCGCAGCAATGCCGACGTTGCCCTTATCGGTTGTGGCACTCAAAGGGATAAGCTCCTTCGGTGCAGCCCATTTATCTGTTCCTGCTTTCAGGCTTGTATATTGTAGCCCCATCTCGTTAACATCTTCATAGGTCGGGCTTTTGGTGGCAACAAAAACCACGTGCAGGGTGCCATTCTTATCGAGTGCAACACCTGCATCCCTTTCGTCGAAATGTGGAACCCCGGGGAGTTCCAGTGGCGAAGAAAACTCGTCCTTTCCGGCAATGGTCCTGGTGTAGAAAATCTTCGGTCCGTCACCGATGAAAATCACATGACGGTCACCTTTGGCGCCGACCCGTATAGAAGCTGAAGCGACACGGGTGTTGCCACCGCTGATGCGGACCGGGGCGCTCCATTTGTTGAGATTGTTATCGGTGGCCCACGAGTAATACAGCCCTGCCTCCCCCGCTTCCTGCTGAATCCAGAGCAAATGCACGATTTTGTTCTTCGCTGGCGCTTTGGCGTCGCTCACCGCTATGGACAAAGAGTCCGTCAAGATTCCGTGAGGCTTTGCAACCGCTACCCCCGAAGCATTGACGGCGCTGCCCGAAGCGGCCATTTTTGCGACCCTGATCTGTTCAGTGCCGCTCTTGCTGTCATCGGTCATCGTCGCTACATAGACGCTGTTGCCGGAAGATGCGCCATATTTCATGCCCGGGGCAGTAGCCTGTCCTTCGAAGAGCTTCGTTTCCGGTCCAAAAAGCGGTGAAGTAGGCGCCGAGATGACAGTTGCCGGGCTGACTGCAAGAAGAAAAAAAAGTGCAACGATTGTCGATATTCTGGTTACAATGCCGTTCATTTAAACCTCCGATCTCAAGAATCAAACTGCCTGACAATATATCACTCGGCACCAGCAAAAGTAAAGCGCAGCGCGGTATCTCCCGCGACCTATTTGGGATGCGTCCTTAATTGATCCAGCAGCAGGTCACGGAGAGCGTTCGCAACGAGGTCGTGGCCTCTACTGTCGTAATGAATCGGATCAAACCAGCGTATCTTGTCCCGCTGCCTGAAGAATAATGGATTCAGATCAAGCCAGTAGGCACCCTCGTGTTCCGCTATTTTCCTGGCAAGCTCATTGAACACCTTCATCCTCTTGGCCGGGGGCGAGGTATCATTCGGTGGAATTATGACAGCCGACACAATGACCCGGGCGCCATCATGCCTGACGGCTCTGACAAGCTGACTGTAATAGGTTTCGTACTGCCCCTGGGCCTGCAGATACGGATCCTTGATAGCGTTTTGTTTGGCCGAGAAATATGTCCCCTCCAGCAGGTTATAAAGATGCAGATGCTTTGCCAGCGAGCGGAGCTCCCGCAGCATTTTATTCTCAATCGGGGGATTTTTCAGAGTGAAATCCAGATCAAGCTCTTCCCCGGGGTTCTCGTTCCACCCAAAGGTGATCAGGACGAAATCCCAATGGGCTACGGGCTTGAGATAGTTCAGGTATAGCTGCAGCCCCTGATAAACGGTGTAGGAAGGGACACCGGCATTCAGAACCTCAACCGACAATGGATGGTTCTGCTTTTGCAGCTTCTCGGCAAGATCTTTTTCAAGCTTTGCCGCAAAACCCTCCTCCTTGTAGTCCAGACCCCAGCCAAAGGCGCAGGATTCACCCAAAGAGAGTATTTTTACGTCGGCAGCTGTATTTAATTCATCATCCCATAGACCGAGAGAGTTAAGCCTGATAAGCTCGTTCTCATAATTCGGAATCATCCTGATGCCGGCGTATTTATCGGGTTGCATCAGGTGCATGCTGCCCGACCAGAAGGTCGCCGCCCTTTCGTAGGGCCTGCCGACACCGAGCAGTGCAAGTAGGGCCTCGATGGAGACTACCAGTACACAGAGCGGCAGCAGGGAGAATATCAACGTTTTAAAGACGTTTCTTGTCAACAATTATCTATCCTTTGGTCAAAATTACGCAGGTCCTATAGCATCGCCTTGATAGTACCGCAACGTAACCCACTGAATCGTACTCATATATATTTTAAAGCGCCAAACATACCAGAGACATGATCTCAAGTAACAATCT
>JBGQLM010000029.1:0-32472 GCA_041500085.1 Geobacteraceae bacterium | reverse complement strand
CGACGACTGCGTGTAGTTGCCGGCTACGGTGAGCGCGCCGATCGGAAGCCCCGGAATCACCGTTCCCGCGCTCGTGACGCCGCCGGTCGCCGTCCCGAAGCCGGTGAACGTGCCGCTTTGAATGTTCTTGGCCGGGTTGAATCCCTGGAAGGTATCTTTATTAATTGTAAAGCCCATCTCAAGAACCCTGTCGCCTACCCATCCTGCGGTCAGAGTCCCGTGGTTTGTGGTGTTGTGGCACGCTGAGCAGGTGATCTTTACTCTATCGTGTTTAGCATGTGCACCGTAGTTGAACGGCTCGCTGCCGAGCGCATTGGTAATCTTGTCGTGAACCATTGTTGACTTGCTTACCGGGAAATAGCCGGTGATCTTGTTCCCGTGGCAATCGCCGCAAACTCCGGTGATGGAGCGGAACGCCGTATTATGCGTATGGCAGCGAGCGCAGTCCCGGGAGTTATGGTGGTCCGTGGTATAAGCGGTATCTGAACCGGGGCCGGTGACGCCCTGACCATTCCCGTAATTGAGATCGGCTTTGCTGGCACTGTACTGATGCTGAGTAGTCCTGTGGTGGCAGACAGAGCAGACATTATTCGAAATATCCCTGTTTACAGAGCGCTGATCGTTGCCGAAGACTCCGTCTTGATCGGAGTTTACTGAAGATGTCTTGGTAAAAACGACATTTCTGCGGCCGATCGGGGTGGAGATGATCTGGAAGATGCCCTTGATATTGGTTGTGCTGTTGGAATGGCAGGTAGCACAGGTATACGTCTGTCCCCACTGGCCGTATTTGTCCAGCCCCATATTGGCGGCGTTATGTACGATCGGCGGCATGTCGTTAAGCAGGCCCGAAACCTGAGAGGTTATTATGGGGGCACCGTGGGTATTTCCGGCAGTACTTACCTGAACGGCAAACTTGTACGTTTCGAGCTGAGCTGCTTCAGGCCTGCCGGAAATGATGAAATCTTTGGAGTCGCCGACCGGCGTCCCTGTTCCTGAAGAACCCGAGCCCACCTTTATGGTGGCCGGGAAGGACTTGTCGAAATGGGTAACATTACCGACTTCATCGACTATCGAGAGATTGAAGGTTACATCCGCACAGGCGCCCTGGTCCTTATTGGTAACAGACAGGGTAAATGGCGGACTGTTTGTGGACTTGATCAACTGCTGAGAAGGCGTGAGCGATACCTCGGGGGGCACATTGCAGATCATTGTAACCTGGGAGTTAGCGAAAGTGCTGATACCGTCGCTCACGTTACCGAGTGAGTCCATGGCGCAAATGCGGTAGTAGTAACGGATTGCACTGGTATCAATCAATCCCTTATCGGTAACCGTGCGAGTTGCATAGTTAATGGTAACACCCGGGACACCAGCCAGGTCGGTCCCGTCGGTACATCTGACTGACGGGATTGTTCCTTCCGGAAGGCTCCTGCGGATAAGATACGGAGTTGCGGGATGAAGTGCCCCGCCGTTGGGATCATCGGCAAGACCCCAGGAAAGATCGATTTCGCCGCCGTTCGTGCCGGGATTGGCACTTATGGATGCCGGGTTGTTCGGTGTTTCCACGTCGATTACCAGAGTCTGGCCAGCACCGTCAGTGCCTGCGAGTTTATTGTTCGCATTATGAGCAATCGCAGTTACCTTACCGGAAAATGAATAGTAGCCGGATAGTGTTCCGGAAGTATCGGCGAGCGACGGGGTAATGGTGTCGGCAGTCGAGACGCGCACATAGTAGGGTGTAAGTGTCGAGGTGGCAGACAGGCCACTCGTAGTAATATTCCAGGTATCGCCTGTAGCAGCGCCAGTGGCTGAACCATATACAAACCCGGCGGCATTGACGATCTCCATCAGCTTGATCTTTGATTGAGTGCCGCCGGAACCGCCGGAGATATACTGAGGGGTCATGGTGACGGTAACAGAGGTAACAGCGTCATCATCCGTAGGGATGTAAGAACTGTTGTGCACCAGGGTAAATGCGTCGAGTTTGGTAGCCGGGCTTGATTTCCAGAGCCTGTCAGGAGCTGGTTCGGTGCCTGTGCCCAGGGTCGTGGTCGGATAGATATATACTGAAGCACTGAAAGCCGCAGTGTCAGTCAGGGAGATCGCTGCCGGAGCGATAGCGGTAATGGTACCGGTAAGAATGTTTGCAGTTGAAGCAGTTGCACCGGGAGCAACATCGTAGGTAACAATGTAGTTTTTAGTCGCTGTCGAGACCGGCTCGCTCAGACCGGGAAAAGTGACTGCGCCGCCATTTGCCGTCGCAGTGCTGCCCACCTGGATATCGCTTGCCTCCCAGGCAGTAAGGGTTGCACCGACCTTGCGCCAGATTTTGATTCCGGAAATATTGCCACTGGTGGTGTTGGCATTAGCGGTAAAAGTAATGCCGGTAACATTCATGGCCGAATCGGCGGTCATGGAGAAAGCGTCCACTACCACGTTGCTGGAGTTGGCACCGTCGTTGGCGTAGACCACCTTGTTGCCGGCCACGGTGGAACCGTTGGCAATCGTGATTCCCTGAAGAGGTCTGATGGTGACGGCTGCGGTCGAGTTCAGGGATGAGGCTGATGAAGTATGCTGGGTTGCGGTAACTGTATTGGCATTGAGAGTTGTCGCAATCGTGGTGCGCAGGGAGCCGACAATCCTGTTGCTGGCAGCCGTGCTTACCTGGCTCCAGAGGTGGCCGGTTGCGCCGATGGTGATGCTTGCCGCATTGGATTTTGAGGCACCGGTGCCCACGGCGTTGAGCACGGAGATCCCCATCTCTCCGCTGTTGACTGCAGACGTAAACGGCCCGACGACGGTGCTTGCGGTTGTGTCGTTGCTGGACCGAACAGGACTGCTGACCGGTGTTGCCTGATCAACTCCGGTGTAGACCGCTGCATTGACGATGCAGAAGCGGGAGGTGCCGCCGCTGATGGTGACGGCTATGGTCTTGCCCGTATCGGCGGTTGCTGAACTTCCCAGCGGGAGATAGAAGAGATAGGAGTGCTGCTGGGTTGCCGTGGCACTGTAGCCAACCGCGTAAGTCATGGCTGCACCGCCATAGGTGACGGTCGGCTGAGACTGGGCTACTGCAGTCGTAGATGAGGAAATCCCGACCACCAGCAGGCGGTTGTTGCCGGCAACGGCATTGTAAGTTATGGCAGCGGACGGGTAGGCTGCATTGGAATAGATCGGCGTAGCCGGCCAGTTCTGGGTGGTAGTCCCGATGGCAGCGCTGGCCTCGAGCGGGGTAAGGATTATACCGAAGGCGGCGATTATGCCACAGAACAAAAGGATTACATCTTTGACAAAAAAGCTCATCCTTTGAATGGTGCCTTCAAGAGTATTCCGCATAACTGCCTCCCAGCTAAAAATAACGAAACATTATTAATATGTTGTAAATTAATCCAATCCCGCAGTTGTTGCCCTGCACCGTGATTGGGTTTTCGTGATCTGAAAATTTTCTTTGTCCGAAAATTTGCACCATCTCAATAAGTTACCGCACATGCCGTTTTGACGGCAAATTGACCTATGGCGCAATTATAGCTTTAGTCATTTATGCAACAAATGAGCCACCAACCGTAAACCGTTTGTTTTTAATGAAATAGGCAGTTACCCACGTCAGTAGCAAGCCCAAATAGTTGTTAATTATCAAACTAGTCGCATTAACAACACTTTAAATGATTAACGGTTCCTTTTAAGCTAAAACAGAAGTGATGTAAGTACATGTTATTTACCGGTTAATTCGGCTATTTTGCATCCGGCTGATAACATTGCTCCCCATCGAGACAATCAGGTGGATTAATATGGACGCCGCCACATGCCCGGAAAAGTGCAAAACTAGTTTCAAGCACCCCCGTGAGGCCACAACCTGTAACGCCCCACATGGTTTCCGAAATATAGACAGATGGTTTCCGAAATCGTAACGCTAAAAATAGGGTGTTTTATGGGTTGGTTTAAGGGGCCTTAAAGCCCCCTGTTTTGTGCAGGTGTAAATAATGGTATTTTGTACCATTTTCTATTTTAGGGGGGTCTTGAAAAGTGCTTTCCGAAGTGGGCTCTCAGGATTACCCAGGATCGGACTTTTCGTCTCCGCTAATAGCCCACTATGGCCTTACGGAGAGGCTTGTAAAGCCTTTTCGGTCGCTTCGCTCCCGCTGTCATATTTCCTCTTGATGGATTATAAAAAATTAACCTCAATTCCCTTTTTTCGACCCCTCAAAAAATGAATATCGACGGTGGCGGCCAGGATGGTTCAGGAGCGCATTTTTCGACCTGCCGCCTATCAAACTACGCCCTATCGAAGATGTCTCCTAAGCCATCCTCCGTCACCAGTTCCGGTAGATCAGCTCCGTGCTGACCTTTGCCTTGCCGGCGCCGCCGATGGTGTAATTAATCGGGACGGTCTCGGACTTGAAGCCTTTGAAGATGCGCTTCATCTCTGGGTGATCGTTGATAGTGAGGACGGCGCTCCCCTTTATATGAAACAGCAGATAGCCATCATGCGGCCCAAGCTGCGGCGCAACGACAATCCGTCCTGGAGAAATGAACACTATGCTGGTATTTATGCCAGAGCGCGTCAATTGGGGATTTCAAAAGGTGAAGTGTACGCGATCGCGTTCAATCGTCTAGGTGTTCAGGTTGTATCGTTAACAAAACTCGGAGAACAAAATTTAAAGAAGCTTTATCAAATTATTATGGCGATGTAGTTTTATAAGGGAGGAGGCTTATGAAAACACTAATAGCTTTAGTATTACTTCTTGCTTTCCCTTACTTGTGTTTTTCGGAATCAAAGAAAGATAAGACTATAATTTTACAATACTCTAATACGCTTCTTTCGGCTGTCAAGGTTGGCAAGAATATGGCCAAATTAATTAAATCTGGTAGTAAGAGCGATTATGCTAAATGTATTAATACTATGGATAATATGCAGCCAAAACTTAATAAATTAAATATGGCGATTGAAAGTTTGCCGACATCTGATGTTAAGCCTGATTTAATGGAAGCTATTTTTCATGCCAAAATGTGTGTCGTATGTACCGGAGATGATTCTTATTGTATTAAGGCTGAGAATTTAACCAAAGATGCCATTAAATATCTTAAAAATAAGTAGTCTTGTATTCGTATTTTTGTTACTTCCAACTATCTGTTTTGCCGCTCATTTACATAAAGAGAAGGTTTACCAGGAAGCATGGTGTGCGAAGGCGGGTGGTGTGATGGAGTACCGGCTGGATGACGGGACGCGGGTGGATTGCCTGACGGACGAATATGCGATCGAGTTTGATTTTGCGCCGAAGTGGGCGGAGAGTATAGGTCAGGCGTTGTATTATGCAGAACGGACGGGACGGAAGCCGGGCGTGGTATTGATCATGGAAGGTGATGGGGAGGATCGTTTCTTGAAGCGGCTGAATGCTGTTGCTGATCGATATCAAATTAAGGTCTGGACTACTCTTCCTGCTGATCTTTGATTTCGTAAACCATGTGTCCAAATCGTTTGCGATCGTGAATTCCCATCTGTCTTTAACTCGATATTGATGTCTTCGCCTTCCGGCGTTTAAACTCCCTTTTAATCGGCCTTCCCACTATAATCCCAGCACATCCCACTATATCCCGGCTATTTCATGAACCATCTGTCTAGTCACACAACCGGAGACCGTGTAAAAGAAGATAAAAAAACAAAATGGGCTATGCACTTAAGCATAACCCACTGTTTTTACTGGTGGAGCTGATTGGGATCGAACCTACGGCCTTTCAATTCCTCACTGCATGACTGCGCTGGAAGTGACCTGCACTCCGGACAGGGCAGCAGTGTCCAGATCAAAAACTCCGGTAGTGGACGCTACATTGGAGGTTGTACTGAAGTCACTGATCGAAGGCGTACTACCACTGGCCACGTCACAATTAATCTTGGCAAAGTCTCCAAGCCCCAGGCCATTGGCATTGATGAGTTTGATCACAACCTTGTTGGTAGTGCCTTGAACATATGTTGCGGTAAGAATTTGCGTGGTAGCGGTGGCCGCTGCACCCTGCAGCGCGATAACACCGTCGTTAGGCACCAGAATTGAGGTGTTAACAAGTGATGGACTGGCCTTCACCGTAACCCCGGCAGGTAGATTGAGTGTTACTTCAATATCACCAATCAGTTTGCCGCTCGGAAGGGTGCCGATAGTGCTGAGAGTTACAGTAATTACAGCAGGAGAAGCATTAGCAGTAGTGCCCCCGCCCCCACCTCCCCCACCACCACAGCCGGCCAGCTGCAGAAAGAGGCAAAGGGTCAGTAAGAAAAGAAGAGTCCGTTTCATTATAAAATTCCTCCTCGTAAAATTGTTCATTATAGGGCCACCAGGCCTGCAACGGCTCGCAAGATTACCAATGCGTCCCGGCCGTCGATAATGCCGTCAGGGGCCGGTTTACCGTTGACCAGCGGAGCAACGTCGCCGTGTATCAGATCCGATGCCGATTGGGCAATCAGACCTACGGAAATCTGCAATGCCCGCAGAGCGTCTCCGATACCCACAGTGGCGTTGCCGGTCAATTTGCCGTCGGCTAAAGAGGCAGTCGCCAGGGTAATGGAAGCTGTGACCGGGTCGTAGAGAGTGCCGCCTCCATCACGGAACCTGACGTAGACCGACTTTATGCCGTCGCCCCCGGTAAGAGTCCAGATCTTGCTTGTGGCGTATGGCTCCTCGGCGCTGTATGTAATGCCGTCACTCGAGAATTGCATGGTTGAAACACCTTGAGGGTCGCTGGCGCTCAGGGCCAGGGTGACATTCCGGCTGACGGTAACTGTTGCCCTGCTGTTGATCGTCATGCTGGCCACCATGTCGTTGATTTGAATGGTCCATGTCCCGGAGTTGGCGGTTTCCGTGTTGCCGGCGGCATCGACAGCAAAGTACCTGATGGTAGTCGATGCGGATAGGGATATAGGGCCGGTATATACGGCAGAGCTTGTGGTTGGAGTGCTCCCGGTGGTGGTGTAGTAGATAGTCACCGGTTTATTGGCGGACAGGGTCACCAAAAGCGGCATGGTGCCATAGGTACCGGGGATCGGGCTGGCCGTGGTAACCGGAGGCGCGGTATCCATGGTGATCGATGCGGTGAACGGGCCATAGAGGTTGCCCGTCGGGAGTGACTTGTCGCGAAAACGGACGTAGACGGTCTTTGTACCGTTACCTGAGACCAGCGTCCATGCCTTGCTTGTGGCGTACGGTTCCTCGGACGTGAAGTTGACACCGTCGCTGGAGAACTGCATGGTTGCAACCCCCGCCGGGTCGACAGCACTCAACGTCAGGGTAACGGCGGTGCTGTTGGTTACGGAAGCTCCACTGTTGATCATAACGCTGGCCACCATGTCGTCGCGATGAATGGTCCAGGTCCCCGATTTGACCGTTTCCACGTTACCGGCGTAGTCAACGCTGAAGTACTGGATGGTGGTGGTCGCGTCCAATGATATGGGCACAGTGTACCTGGTGGATGACATGGTTGGCACTGTCCCGTCGGCTGTGTAGTAAATGTCCGATTCTTCGTTGGCGGTGAGAGTCACCAGAACAGGTATGGAAGAATAGGTACCGGGAATCGGTACAGCCGTAGTGACCGGGGTAACCGTATCCAGGATGATGCTGGCGGTGACCGGGTCGTAGAGACTTCCTCCCCCACCCGAGCCGTCACGGAAGCGGACATAGACTGTTTTTGTTCCGTCACCTGACGCAAGTGTCCACGGCCTGCTGGTGGCGTAATTTTCCTCTAGCGAGTAATTGATACCGTCATTGGAGAACTGCATTTTGGCAACACCCTGCTGGTCGATGGCGTTAAGTACAAGGGTAACAGCGGTGCTGTTGGTGCTGGCTGCTCCGCCGTTGATGGTCACGCCGGCCGTCATGTCGGCGGTGTGCATGGTCCAGGTTCCCGATTTGAGCGCTTCTGTATTGCCGGCGGTGTCAACCCCAAAGTACCTGATGGTGGTTGTGGCAGCGACGGCTATGGGGACGGTGTACCTGGCGGATGCCGTAGTCGGCAGTGAGCCGTCAATGGTGTAGTAGATCGTCGCCGGCTCATTGGTGGCAAGCGTCACCGCCAGCGGCGCGGATGTGGAATAGGTGCCCGGAATCGGACCGGCCGTAGTGACCGGAACAACCGTATCCAGGATGATGCTGGCGGTGACCGGATCGTAGAGATTGCCATTAGGAAGCGAGCCGTCGCGGAAACGGACGTAGACCGTCTTTGCTCCATCGCCCGGGGCCAGTGCCCACGTCTTGCCGGTGGCATACGGCTCTTCGGCGGTGTAGCTGACCCCGTCATTGGAGAACGCCATGGTTGTGACTCCTGTCGGGTCGGAGGCGGAAAGCGTGAGGGTGACGGCGGTGCTGTTGGCGCTGGTAATCCCGTTGTTAATCAGCACGCTGGACACCATGTCCTGTGAATGGACGGTCCAGGTCCCTGATTTGATCGTCTCGGCATTGCCTGCCGTATCAACGGCAAAGTACTGTATGATAGTGGTGTCAGCCACGGATACCGGCCCGGCATATACGGCCGAGCCTGTAGTTGGTGTGCTACCGTCAATGGTGTAGTAGATGGTTGCCGGTTCATTGGCGGCAAGGGTTACGGAAACAGGTATGGCAGAATAAGTGCCGGGTATCGGGCCGGCCGTGGTAACCGGAGCAACCGTATCCATGGTGATTGACGCGGTGAATGGGCCGTAGAGAATACCTGCACCGTCACGGAAGCGAACATAGACCATCTTCTGGCCATTACCTGCGTCAAGAGTCCAGCTCCTGCTTTGGAGGTACGGCTCCTCGGCCGTGAAGTTCACCCCATTATTGGAAAACTGCATTGTGGCAACGCCGGCCGAGTCGCTGGCATCCAGGTTCAGGGTGACGGCGGTATTGTTGGTTACGGAAGCCCCGCTGTTGATCATAACGCTGGCAACCATGTCGCTCTGGTGCATGACGTAGTCGGCGGTCTTCACCGCCTCCTGGTTCCCGGCCCGGTCAACCGCGAAGTACATGACAGTGGTGTTGGCGGACACAATGATCGGACCTGTGTACAGAGTGGAGGCCGTGGTCGGAGGAGTTCCGTTGATGGTATAGTAAACAGCTGCATTCGGCTCTGTTGAGAGGGTAACGCTCAACGGAGCAGCGGCTGCATAGATGCCGGGAACCGGGCTGACGACCGTAGCCGGAGCGATGCTGTCAAGAGTGATAACGGCTGTGAACGGACCGTAGAGTTTGCCGCCGCCACTCGCACCGTCACGGAATTTGACATAGACCGTCTTGATTCCGTCTCCAGGGGCAAGCTGCCATGCCCTGCTGGTGGTGTACGGCTCCTCGACGGTGAAGTTGACACCGTCGTTGGAGAACTGCATGGCAACAATTCCCACGGCATCGAGATTCAGGGTGACGAAACCGTTACGGGTGAAAGCGGCTCCATTATTGATACTGACAGTCGCGGTCAAGTTCTCCGCGCTAATCTTGTAGTCGGCACTCTTCACCCCTTCCTTATTGCCTGCCTGGTCCACTGCGAAGTACTGGACGGTGGTATCGGCCGAAATGCCGAACGAGCCCGCGTACAGGGTTGAGGCCGTGGTCGGGACGGTTCCGTTGACGGTATAGTAAATACCGGCTCCGGGCTCTGCAGACAAGGTCACGTTAATCGGAGCTGCAGCATAGGTGCCGGGAACAGGAGCTATGGTTGAAACCGGCGCTACGGTATCGAGGGTGATCTGCGCGGTAACAGGATCATACAGAGTGCTTGTGGGCGTGTCGTTGTCCCTGAACCGAACGTATACCGTCTTGACCCCGTCTCCCGGATCCAGATTCCACGCCTTCGTGGTGGTGTAAGGTTCTTCCGCGCTGTAGCTGCCGGGAGCTCCGGTATTGGAGAACTGCATTGTGGCAACTCCGGTCGAATCGGTGGCGTTCAGCGTGAGGGTGGCATTCCGGTTGTTGGTGAACGTTGCCCCGCTGTTGATCGTTGCGCTGGCTATCAAATCGAGAGGATTGATGCTCCAGGTCCCGGTCCTGGTCGATTCCACGTTGCCGGCGGTATCAACGCCAAAGTATTTGATGGTGGTGGTAGCAGCCACTGAAATCGGAGTGGAGTGGATTTGCCGAGTCCCGAGAGGGTCAGTAGGATCAGTACCATCCATGGTGTAGTAAATGGTTGCCGGTTCATTTGTAGTCAGCGTAACAGGCAATGGTACCGAGGCATAGCCGACGCTGGCAGTCGGGGAGGCAGTGGTTACCGGTGCCAGAGTGTCCAGGATGATGCTCGCGTTGGCAGCCGGGTATGGCGTGCTTCCACCGCTTGCGTTATCCAGGAATTTGACATAGACGGTTTTGGTACCGTCGCCGGCTCCGAGCAGATAATTTTTCGTCGGTTTGAAGGTCTCAGCTAAGGAATAGGTAATCCCATCATTGGAAAACTGCATCTGGGTAATGGTCAGACCGGGATTGTCTGCCGTGGCACTCAGGGTCAGGGTAACAGACTGGTCCTTGGTCACAGGTGCGCCGCCGTTGATCATGACGCTGGCCGCAATGCCTGACGTGTTTACGATCCACGTCCTTGATTTGAATACTTCGGGATTGCCGGCAATATCGACGGCGTAGTAGTTGATGGTGGTAGTAGCGGAAACCGCTATCGGCGCCACATAGATCTGCCGCGTTGCGCTCGTCGTGGGGTCGGTACCGTCGATGGTGTAGTAGATGGTTGATGGTTCATTGGTTGACAATGTTACAGGTATCGGGACGGCAGCGTAGATACCTGCAATCGGGCTGGTAGTGGTGACCGGAGCCACCGTGTCAAGATTGATGGTCGCGGAAAGCGGGTATTGGGTGCCTGCGGGAAGCGATTTGTCACGTACCTTGACGTAGACGGTTCTCGGGCCGTCAGCGCCGGCGGCAAGCGCCCACGCCTTCGTGGCAGCAAATGGTTCTTCGGCGCTCCAGACGGTATTGTCGTTGGAAAACTGCATGGTCGCTATCCCGAGAGGATCAGTGGCATTCAGTGTCAGGGTGACGGCAATATTGTTCGTGCTTGCTACTCCGTTGTTGATCACTACGCTGGATCCCACGGACAAGTCCGGGGCGTGGATGGTCCAGCTGTCGATTTTTACCGCTTCGGCTACGTTGTTGGCATCGACGGCAAAGTACTGGAGGGTGGTTGTCGCGGTTATGGGTATGGTGCCGCTGTTGGTGAATTTGGTCAATGTCGCCGTTGTCGGCACGGTGACTCCATCGGTTGTGTAATAAATGGTGGCTGGCGGGTAGGGGGTAGTAGCCGTTAGTGTCACATTGACCGTTACCGGCGATGCGGGCGCTCCGGTTGGCGCCGAGGAGGAGTAGACGCCGGGCACCGGAGTGGGTACGGTTACCGGAGGAGAGGTGGGCACCACTATAGAATAGGCCATCGTCTTGCTGACGTCATACCCGCCGGCCGCATTCGTATTGCCGGTCGGACTGGTGCGGACATCGACCGTAATCACATAATTGCCCACCGGCGTTGTCTCGGGCAGAGCCCAGGAAGAGCCATAGCCATAGTCCTGGACCAGGGTTTTGGTCCCGCCGCTGGTCAGCCAGAACCGATACTGGTATGTGACTGTGGTGTTGGCAACGGTGTCGGTGGCCCCTGTGCCTACTCCCTTGAAATTGACCAGAGTTCCCATGATATGAGGGCTCGGCACACTGGCGGTGATGGTCAATCCCGTGGCGCGACCCCAGGTTTTTGTCGTTACGGTGGCACTGACCGCGGCCGATGAATCGCCCTTGGTGTTGAACGCAACGACACGATACTTGTAGCGCGTGTTCTGGGCGACCGAGTTGTCGGTATAGGTAGGTGTTACGACCGACAGGAACGACAAGGTCGCCAGAGGAGTATAGGGGCCGACGGTGCCGGCGCCGCCACCGGTGACAATGGCCCTCTCGACCCGGAAACTGCTTGGGGTTGTCCCGGTATCCATCCATGTCAGGATGACCGAGTTGACGCTGGCGTTGTATACCGCCGGCGGGCCTGCCGATATCAGCGTTCCACCTGCATAGGTGAGCAGCCCGGCAGGTGCGGTCGGACGAGTAGTCGGAACATCGAATATAATCGGTCGCATGAAGTCGTTTTCTTCATGCCCCAGGATGTGGCAGTGCCAGACATACTCGAAACCATAATTAAGCACGGCGTTGGGGATGGTAGTCAGTACCGGAGGTGTTACCGAGACATCCGTGGTAGTAATCGGCGAGCCCGGCGGCAGTGTCGGATCCAGCAGTCGCGAACTGGTGGGAAGCGCAAAGGGGAGTGTTTGGGCAACAGGTTTGAACGCAACGATGGCATCTTCCAGCGGGTTCATCCTGACGGTTTCCTTCCAGCCGATCTCGTTGTCATCGGGCGGCCTTATGGCACCGTCCCAACCGACCCTGTTGATCACCTGTACGTTGAACAGGTGGAAGTGGACCGGATGGGTGTCAACACCGTTATGGGTAATCTTCCATATCTGGGGTTGACCGTCGGTGATGAATTCCGTGGCCGGCTCCGCGTACCCCATGGGAACCGTTGTCTGAATGGTGTTGTTGGTGAACGGCAGTTCGACCCCCAGAGTGGCGTTCATACGTCCGTAGGAGTCCCACAGCTCCTGAATGGCCTTTGATTTGAACTGGATTGTTGTCGGTATGGTGGATCCGACCGGCTTATAGGTAAATGCGAAGTCCTGGATTTTGGAATACAGATCGGTCGGTGCATTTCCACCGGATGCAGCCGGATACGTAGATTGAGGCACGATCGGGGCAGGTTGTGACGCCTTGAAGGCAACCGGCAGCGCTGATTGCAACGCGGGTAGATTGAACTGGGCGGACGGGGTTCCCCCCGCCACCCGGAATTGCATGATGGTGCGGGTGTTGGGGCCGTATCCCCGCATGGTCGACGGTGCGCCGCCGCTCGGCGTTTGATCCGGATTGCCGGTAAAGTAGTCGTAACGTGGGTCAAACGCCGGGGTAGGCGCAGGGGCATCATTGTAGAGAATGATATTGGAGCCGGGCGGCACGGAGGAGAAGTCGACGATGACGTCCGCCCGTTCCGCAGCCCCCAGCAGAAGGGTTTTGTTCAGGATGTTCAGGACCACTATGTTTCTGCGATTGTAATCATAGCCGATCGGCGTGTTGTCGAGCACCACCGGAGCGGGCAGAAAACCGCCCTCGGTGCCGATCTGGATCATCTTCGGACCGGCCAGGGCCGGGTCAGGAACCCCCCCATCCCTGCCATCCGTCGGCCAGGTCGGCGGAAAGTCCGGGTTGGGACCGGCAGGAACCATTTTGACGTCTTTTCCGGTGGGGTCGTTGGGATCGGCATAATACAGCTGCAGGTTGAGCGTTCTGTCGTTGCAGGCGTTCAGGATGCGGAAGCGGTACGCTTTGGGCTGTACTGTCAGGTAGGGGTAGGCGGTGCCGTTGACGATAGGGGTGTCCATGAAGCCTTCCGGCACGAGGGACGGATCAGGGAGCGCAGCTTTGTCTGGGGCAACCGGCACCGGAGGCCAGAACCAGGGGCCATAGTCCCATCTTCCGAACGGGTTCGCGCCTTCCGGGCTGTTGGGGTCCTGGTTCGGTTCATAGACATGGGGGAACCAGAGATCGCCGGGTTGTCCCCAGGTATTCGTATTCCATTTGGCATCCTGAACGGCCACGTTCGCCGGAACAAAGGTCTTGTCCTGGATGACGAGTGGTACACCGTAACGGTACACTCCGCCGAGATTGGGAAGGACCCCCGAATTGATCAGCCCCTCCTCGGTCGGATCGGTCAGAAGGTAACCGGCGGCTTCACCGGCATAGACATTGAGGCGGGTCATGCCATAGGCGTGGTCGTGATAGAACATGAGCCGGTTGCTCTGCTGGTTGGTAAAGTAAAACGTCATAGCCCCATCGCCGCTGGCTGGCATGTCGGGAACGTCGTGTGTACTGACACCTTTGCGCATAACTGCGGGAACGGATGTTTCACCGACCGGGGTCGTCCACTGGTGCGGCGTCCCATCGCTGATCCAGGGGGTATTGCCGCCGTGCAAGTGGAGAGTGGCACGGTTCTGAGTGTATTTGGCGCAGTTTGCCCCCGGCAATGACGGGTCGCACGTCGTACCATTGTTGTGATACGGCGCCATCCCAGCTCCCATGGCGGTGGTATCCACCGGTATGAAGAGGTTGCCGGCTGCACCAGTCCCCAGATGGTTTTCAAACCTGACGCGCACGGGCCTCCCCTCGGTAGCCAGGATCAGAGGACCCAGATATTGATTCGTGTGATCAGTACCATTTATCTGATAATAGCCCCTCAGCTTGGTGGCCTTGGGCAGATCCGAATGCATCTTCTTGGTATAGTCCTTCAGACCGATCACATAGTAATCCGAACCCGGAAATGTCGCCTTGTCAGGAGCAGCCAGGGGGATGTACTGACCGAGATTGTTTTCGTTACAGGTACCGGTTCCAGGGGTGGCACTTACTGTGCAACCTGCAGCTCCCACACCCGGCAATGAATCGACGAACTTCCTGAGAGCTGTGCCGGAAAGGCCGCCGGCAGGGCTGTTGGCGTAATACGTGCCGCCTCCCGGTCCGGCGCTGGCCGTGTTGACTCCCCAGGGAAGGGCAGCAATAAGCAACAATGCCTGCATAGATTTCCAGAATGTTCGTCTGTCCATGGGTAACCTCGCTTTGCGTTTGATGAGTATAAGACGTGATTTATCTATCGACTTTCAGGAGCAGCTGATGCTGATGCGGTAACAGCCGTGCTGTAACGCTGTGAACCGAGAATACGTATTTGCTCAAGCTTCTGTCCCCTTCTCGACGGGACACCTACACTCCCGGTGTCAGCCCGGACAGGAACAACCTGGGCAGGCTGTACACCTGTCTGGACCGGAACAGGCCTTGGCTCCCCGACACAGACAGCCTCATAATGATCGGGATATTCAACGACCCGGCAGTCCGTAGCGGCAAAGACCTGGCACGGCAGCAACAGCATGACCACCGAAATAATCTTGCTCATTCCAATTTCCTCTTCAGTTCTCTACCTCGAATGACAGGGCGTCGCCCGGCAGACCAGCCTGACTTTGCCACCGCACTCCACACGCTTTTCATTTCACAGTGGAGGATCCCGATAATGCTCCAGAGTTTCTCCTTTTAGAGTTCAAGACAAAACAGGTCGTATTGAACTTTTTACCAAATAAAAATGGAGTTGCAACCCCTGTGTTTTATTATTTTACATTCATCTTACTGCAGGTTATTGGAACAGAACTGCGAATGAAACATGGCAGGTAAAGTGCAATTGGGGGGATAATGAACTGACTACTGATGTGAGAAAAGATTGACTATTTGATTACACGTTTTTAATCACAGAAATGGCGGATACGGTACGACGGCATATTCGTGCTTGCCGTTTCTTTCGATAAACTGGATTCCTGTCATTGGTAGACACCTCCCCGTGGGGCTATTCGGATCACCTCGATTACCAGTCTGCGTACCTATTTCACCGCGCCTTTATAGGTTTCAAACCGCCTGCCTGATCAAGTCAAACACCACCCGTGCAAACCCTTTGGCCACTTCCGGGTTCGACAGAATCTGCATCATCTGCTTTTGATGAGCCTCACTGCTGTCCATCACCGCATCGTCCAGCGCCTTGGGAAAATCGCCCAGCATCGCCTGCTCCGGCGTGTTGTTCTGGATCTGATCCATGACGACCCTGTTTTCACTCACCTTGTCACGTATGGTATGCGCGTAGTTGATCAGATCCTTGTCGGTGAGACCATCGGTAATGAAGAGCTCATTGAGGCGCACAAGAATCTGTGAAAGGAACTCTTCCTTTTTGTCTTTTGCCTTGGCCGACCCGAGATCGTTGCCTGGCTGCAGCTTGTAATCAACTCCAGGCTCCATCACCAGATGCTGCTGGTGCAGGATCGAAAGCCTATAATGGGTAAGGGCGACGTTGCTCAGATCGATATCGTCCTCATCGTCCAGTTTTTCCCGCAACAACGGCCGCAGGTGCCGGGCGTAGAGACTGAGCTTTTCCAGGTCCTTGTTGTCGTAAGCGACGATCTGCGACATAAATTCATAGAAGCGGGTAAAGCTGCCAAGGTCTTTCTTGAAAATCTCCAGCCGGTCTTTCTCCTGGCGGCACTCCTTGAAACACTTTTCGGCATTGGCGGTCAGCACTGGGTCGCCGGTCTTCCTGGTGCGCTCGAACATCTCCTTGGCGATCTTGTAGGCATCGATTGCCAGCTTGTACCGCCCTTGCCAACGCTGCACCGCGGGTTTGCAGATATTGCTGATCGCGGCGCTGCTCTTGTTCTTGGCGAAAAAGGCGACGGCGAACTGTTCCACCTCCTGCCAGGTAAAGATGTTTTCGGCGCGCAGCTTGTCAAAGAGATCGAAGACCAGATCTGGGTCGGAGACATCGGCCAGTTCGGCAGTTTGATAATAGGGGAGGAATGAATCAAGGATGTCCTGGGGGTCATTGAAGAAGTCGAGGACGAAGGTACCGCTCTCCTCCTTGCCGGGGTAGGTGCGGTTCAGCCGGGAAAGGGTCTGCACGCATTCGACGCCGCAGAGCTTCTTGTCCACGTACATGGCGCAGAGCTTCGGCTGGTCGAAGCCGGTCTGAAACTTGTTAGCCACCAGCATTACCCGATAATCCACACTGTCGAAGGCCTTGCGCAGGTCGCGTCCCTTGAGGCCGGGGTTCATGCTCCGTTCGGTGAATTTGGTGCCCAGCAGTTCGGTCGCGTTGGGATCTTTGGCGCTGAATTCCACTTCGCCGGAGAAAGCGACCATTGCCTGGATCGAGCTGTACCCCTTTCTGGCGACAT
This sequence comes from Geobacteraceae bacterium, assembly GCA_041500085.1. Classification (GTDB taxonomy): domain Bacteria; phylum Desulfobacterota; class Desulfuromonadia; order Geobacterales; family DSM-12255; genus VEOV01. The sequence continues at coordinate 15,674 of JBGQLM010000029.1, read as the reverse complement.
ACTTGTCGAATTCCTTCTTGTAGCGCACCACCTCTTTCCGTGAACTGGTCACCACCATCGCCTTGGCTTGCCCGCCGAGCAGGCCCATGACGTTGTCCTTGAAGTGCTCGACAATCACCTGCACCTTCTGGGCAATGTTGTAATCATGCAGACGTACCCACTGGTTGAGTTTGACCTGAGCCTTTTTGCTGTCCACCTCTGCGTCCTTGGCTTGAATCTTCTGGGCCAAGTGGTAGGCCACTTTGTAGTTGGTGTAATTTTGCAGCACATCAAGGATAAAGCCTTCTTCAATTGCCTGGCGCATCGAGTAGACGTGAAAGGCTTCAGGTTTGTTCTGCTTTGATGGGGGGAGCTCCGGATTGGGCAGCCGACCGAACAGCTCCAGGGTTTTCGGCTTGGGCGTGGCGGTAAAGGCGAAGAAGCTAAGATTGTCGTTGTTACGGCGGGCGGCAATGGTGGCATCGAGGATATCTTCCGAGGTGAGTTCCACGTCGTCGCTGGTATTCTCCGCCAACAGCACCTCTTTCAATTGCCGTGCGGTGGTGCCGGACTGGGACGAGTGCGCCTCGTCGGCGATGATCGCATAGCGGCGTTCTTTAAGGCTGACGCTGTTCTCAATCGCCTGGAGTACAAAGGGGAAGGTCTGGATGGTGACGATTATGATAGGCTGGGAGTGTTCCAGGGCATGGGCCAGCTTTTCCGACTTGGAGCCTTCGCCGATGTCGCGGTTGATCCGCCCCACCACGCCATCGACGTGTTCGAACTGGTGGATGGTATCCTGTAGCTGGTCATCAAGCACCGTGCGGTCGGTGACGACGATCACCGAGTGAAACTGCTTTGTACCTTGAGCGTCGTATAGCGATGAGAGCTGGTGCGCGGTCCAGGCGATGGAATTGGACTTGCCCGACCCGGCGCTGTGCTGGATCAGATATTTATGCCCAGGCCCTTCGCTTCGTGCGGCATTCAGGAGGCGGCTGACCACATCCCACTGGTGATAGCGGGGAAAGATCAGGGCCTCTTTCTTCGATTTCTTCCCCTGCCAGTCCTCGACCTCTTCGATCTGGAGGTGCACGTAGCGGGCGAGGATGTTGAGCAGGTTGTCGGGGAGCAGCACCTCGTTCCACAGATAGCCGCTGGCGTATTCTCCTTGATTCTCGGGGCTGTCGTTCCCCGCGCCACCATCTTTAGTCCCTTTGTTGAAAGGGAGGAAGGAGGTGTCATCTCCCGCCAGGCGGGTCGTCATGTAGACCTCATACTGGCTGACGGCAAAATGGACCAGCGCCCCGCGTTTGAAGGTGAGGAGCGGCTCCGGTTTTTTTGTAACCGGGTCTTTCGGCAAACGGGTGCGCTTGTACTGCTTGATGGCGTTGTCCACCGCCTGTTTGAACTCTGATTTCAGCTCCAGAGTGGCGACCGGCAGGCCGTTGACGAAGAGCACCAGATCGATGCGCCACGCTTTGGCCCTGCTGCCGGTCTCGGCCAGATGTTCATCGGTGGCAAAGGGGCTGTAGACCAACTCCGGCACGATGCGCAGGCGGTTCCTGGCGTAACGCACCAGGGTGTCTGGGTTGAGGTCGTGTTCCGGTTTGAACTGGCAGAGTTTGAAGCGGGTGCCGCGATGACGCAGTTCGTGGCGCAACACACCCAATGTGCCGAAGGTGCGCAGCTCGCGGTTGGCGGCGTTGGGGTCGACTTTGTTGAGCTGGGTGGCGACGCGTTCGAGGAAGTGCTTTTCGGGGCTCTGCGGGTACAGTTTGCAGTATTTCTGCCACTGCTCGTCCTGGGTCTCCTTGACGAAACCGAGCACGTCTTCTGCGTACAATGCCAGCTCCCGGTTGTAACCGGCGGGTGATCCCAGTTGCCAGCCGTTCGCGACCATCTGGTTGATGATGTCGTTTTGGAAGACGGATTCGTGGGATTTGCCGGCATAGACGACACTCATGCGCTCGCCTCCATGGGGATTTTGGGTTGTGCGGGTTGCCAGTTGCGGACGTCGATCTTGCCGGTGACGGCGGCGGAGATGAGGGCGGTGCGGCGCTCTTTAAGAAGTTCGACTTGGCTCTCAGCGACTCCATTAATTCGTGAAAATGCACTGAGCCTTGCATGCAGATCTTGAACAATGTTTTTTTGTTCATTCAATGGAGGCAAGGGCAAGGGAGCTTCAGCCACATTTGAAAGGCTAAGGCCCTCTTTCAACCCATATTGCGTAACATCGAAATACGCCCTTCCGCCCTGTGACGATAGCGCATACCCAATGAACGTTGCATCTACTTTGTCCTCGATTGGCCTGATGAGGCTAAGGTGTTGATTGATGTAAGTGGTGGCCGTCAAATTTTGCACTACGGCTACCCTTCCAGTATTTGCACCAGTTATACAAACGACAACATCCCCCTCAATCAATTTTGTTCTAACCCCTTCGGCACCTTTCGGCGCAATCACCTTTTTCGCTTTATGCGGAAGAATTTCAAGCTCATTATTTAGATCTCCGCTCTGCAAAAAGATATCTTCACTTTCTTCACTGATAAAATCAGACCATCCCCTTGGCCCTGACGTGATAAAACTTGCAATTTGCTTGATCCGAAGGGTTACCCAATGCTCCGGCACCTCCCCCAACCACTCAACACCGGAATCTTTCATCGGCGCAGCGGGGTTAAGCCCTTTGGTGACGGCATGGCTGATCACCGCCTGACGCTTTTCTTTCAGCAGTTTGATCAGTTGTTGTTGCTTGTCGATCAGGATGTCGATTTTGGCGGTTTCGTGGTCGAGGAAGTTGGCGATTTTGGTTTGTTCGTCTTGTGATGGCTCAAAAAAGAAACTATTCCCGATATCAGAATAATTTATAGTCTGCCTAACTCCAGATCCGAGTGTTTTCATGTGTGCGACATCAAATTGTTGCAGCAACCATCTTGTGTATTTTTCTATCAATCGACCATTGCTTAGCAGAACTATGTAACCTGTGCTGACAACAACATTAATTTCCGACAATGCGGTACGTAAACTCAAAAGGTCATAGTTGAGGTTCAGTGGATTTATAAGAAACTCACCGGATAATACTTCTTGATATGAGTCTTTTGTTTCAGCAGAAAGATTGTCACTATTTTTAAATTTAACATTACCAAAACTTATTGAACCCGCCTCAAGGCTGGGATTTGACGTCTTTTTCTTTTCAAGTAGCACGTGTTTGAATCGTACAGGTTGCCAATGATCTGGTACTTTTCCAACCCAGGCAATACCACTTTCTTTATACTCAGAATAAGAATGATAGCGTCCTGTCATTACGCCTGTCCCCCATTCCAAGGCTCCCGATTTTGCCAGTCATCAGGAAACCCCATCCCGCTCAATTGCCGGGGTTCAAGTGTCCCGAGCAAGCTGACTAGACGGCTCTTCCATTGACTGCCGGGATTGATCTGGGCAAGCAGGTATTCAATGATCACGAGGTAGTTGAAAAGATAATATTTTTGTGGGCCGGAAACGAGTCTCGATCCAATTTTCGCGATCGTGGGCGGGGCCATCGTATAACGTCTGTTCCAGAGCCTGCTATGGTGAGCGCAATCGTTGCGCACCGGGGTGAGGGTGTGCAGCACCTGTTCCATGACATTGATGGTCGGCATTCCCAGGCTTTTCATGATCAGCTTTTTTACATTGGTGTCGTTGGTGTTAGCAACCCAGCGGGAGATGGTGCCGAAACTCATTGTTTCCACCACCGCCCAGATGGGAGGCAAGGTTGGGTCATTGTACTTTTGCTGGTAATGGCGCACAAACGTTTCGTGACTTCTTCTCAGATCGGCTTCGATATTGGTCAAACCGCTCCGGTACTCTGCTTGATCTTTATAAAGGCGGTTATTCAGGTGAGCATGGGCACCATGAGCCAGCGACATCTCCCGGGCATAGGCGGTTCGTACGGCAACTTCTATGCGCTCAAGGGCATCGAGAACCAAAAGTCGCAGCTTCCGATCAAAGATGTAGAGACTTAAAATCTGATCAAAACGAGTGCCGGGATGAAAGTTGTGGTTGCGTTTGGCAGGGTCGGATGATGGCTGTTCAAAGGGGAGCCAGTAGGCACTGAGACGATAATAACCGATGCGGGCAAGGTAGCGTTTTACGCGAGGAAGGTCGTCGCAGATCAAGCCCCGCGAGACAAGAAGGTCGGCTTGCTGGTCGACGGTGATGGGGGGCTTGTTATAGCGCATGTCCCCCCCTTAAAAAAATAAACCCTCCGGTTTGAGCATCGTGACAGCGAACCGTCAGAGAGGCTTGGAGGGTGTTTTCAATATTAAGTATACCGCTGAACGCTGTGGTTGGCAAACAGATTGAAAATGCGCTAAGCAGAATATGCTGCGAACAATAGCGAATGTGCGAGAAGAGATCAAGATTTATTTTAGTTGTCGATGACCCGTTCATGCGTGTATCTCCTGCAGCAGGGCCATAATCTCAGCACTCACCACATCCAGATCGGCATCAATCTCGACCAGATCACGAGGCGGCGTATAAACATAAAAGTGCCGATTAAAGGGAATCTCATACCCAACAATCCCCAACTCCCCATCCTTCTCATCCCGCTTACCCGCATCAATCCAGGCATCCGGCACATGGGGCGCGACTTCCTTTTTGAAATAGGTTTCAACAGTTTCGGTGACACTGCGTGACGGATCAAGCGGAATGTTCTCGTTGTCCCGCAGGTCGCCATCGCCCTGAAACTCAACCACCTTGCCAGCCACCGCAAACAGCCCATAGAGCGGGTTGGCCTTCTCCTTATGCACCTTCTTGATCACGGCTTTCGCCTCGGGATTCTTCCAGCTCACCGCATCGAGAAGCTGCTTCCTCTCCCGCAGATCCAGGCTGACCCCCGTCACCTTGAGCGCCTTTTTCAACTCCTCTTCAAACAGGTTGAAGTCATCACAAGGGCCATCGACAATCGCGGCGAAACCCATCTGCCTGACCAAGGCAGTTTGCAGCTTCCACCCACTCTCCAACAGTTCCCTCTGGTCGCGCCATAGTTTGGCATCGAGCAGGTCTTTGATCTGCTTCTCTTTCAAATCGCTGAAATTCGCCTTCACGTAGGCACGAACTTCCACCGCGACAGCCGACAGATCACCGTAGTCGGCATCCGACCAACTCTGCCCGAACTGCTCATAGGCCCATTTCATCACCACAGTGAACGGCTTGGGGGCAAAGCGCAGCTCTGCCAGCCGCTCGTTGGTGAACTGCACCGAGAGCCGCAAGGGACGTTCAACGGTAATGCGGCGATAGCCAAAGTCGGTGGTGGCGAAAATCTTGCTGGAAAAGGTCTTCGGCTCCGGCGCTTTCGGGTTGTCGGATTGCCGCCCCCGGTTGCTCTTCGCATCAATCGGCTTGTCGAGCGTCAGGGTATCAACCCGCTCGAAACGTCCGAAGGCGCGGGTGATGGTGGCAATATCATCCTCCCCCATGACATTGCGCTTGGAACCGAGGGACTTACGCATCTTGCCGCACAGGTTGACGCCGTTGATAAGCTGCACCTTCCCCTTGCGCTCCCGGTCTTTCTTGTTGGAGAGCACCCAGACATAGGTGGCGATGCCGGTGTTGTAGAACATGTCGGTCGGCAGGGCAACGATCGCCTCCAGCAGATCGGCCTCCAGAATGTAGCGGCGGATCTCGCTCTCGCCGCTGCCGGCGCCACCGGTAAAGAGGGGTGAACCGTTGAGGATGATGCCGATACGGCCACCGCCATCCTTGGAGTCGCGCAGCTTGCTGATCAGGTGCATGAGAAAGAGGAGCGAACCGTCCGAGACACGGGGCAGACCGGGACCGAAACGCCCGGCAAAACCTTTGAGGGTATGTTCGTCATTGATTTCGGCTTCGACCTTTTTCCAGTCGACACCGAAGGGGGGATTGGAGAGCATGTAGTCGAACTTGTCGGCGTAGAGCTGATCGTTACTGAGGGTGTTGCCGAGCTTGATGCGGCTGACATCCTGCCCCTTGATGAGCATATCCGCTTTGCAAATGGCATAGGATTCGGGATTCAGTTCCTGGCCGAAGGCGCGCATCACCGCCTTGGGATTGAGTTCGTAGACGTATTCCATGCCGCTGGAGAGAAAACCGCCGGTCCCCGCCGTCGGGTCGTAGATGGTGCGGATGATGCCGTCCCGGGTGAGCGCCTCGTCGTCTTCCATGAAGACCAGTGAAGTGGTGAGACGGACGATATCGCGCGGAGTGAAGTGCTCCCCGGCAGTTTCATTCGAACTCTCAGCAAAGCGCCGGATCAGCTCCTCGAAGACCAGACCCATCTCGTAGGGGGAGATTGCCTTGGGGCTGAGATCGGTGTTGGCAAACTTCTGCACCACCTTGTAGAGCAGGTTGGCGTCGCCCAGCTGACCTATGAACTCGGCGAACTTGAAATACTCGAAGATCTCCCGCGCATCCTTGGAGAAGCACTGGATGTAGTTCTCCAGGTTGTCCTTGATCCCCGACTCGCCGAGCTTGGAAAGATCCATCGGGGAGATGTTGAAAAAACTCTCATCCGTCGCCCGCAGCACCATCTTTTCATAGGCTTCTTCCGGCAGATTCATCTTGCTGACTTCGGCATGCTTGGCCAGCACAGCGGGCTTGCTCTGCTCCAACACGCATTCAAGGCGACGGAGCAGGGTAAAGGGAAGGATGATCCGGCCATACTGGCTCTGCTTGAAATCACCGCGCAGCAGATCGGCAACCGACCAGATAAAGGCGGCGGTTTGGGAGAAGTTGATGGTCATAAGAAATATCCTGTCAAGTCTCGTATCAGTGGGTTCAATTAAACTCTTTCCTTATACGACAAATACCAGATACGAAAAAAGCCGCAGGTCATCGATTAATGACTCCAGCGGCTCATGTTTGCTCCTGTGAAAACAGTCCTGGCACAACACCTCCCATAACATCGCAAAATTACATCACTTTGATACGCTTAATGATGTCATCTGTCAATTTGAAAACCGAATGTACTGGAGATCTTTACTTGTATCGAATCTACAGCAGCTCCCGGTGAGCCGCGTGAAGAATTATAAAACAAAAGGGCTATGCGAAACCGCATAACCCCCTATTTTTACTGGTGGAGCTGATCGGGATCGAACCGACGGCCTATGCGTTGCGAACGCATCGCTCTCCCAACTGAGCTACAGCCCCAAAAATTGAATCACTCCTGGCAAGGCAGTAAAACTGAGAATTCAGCGCCCCCTTCAGAGTTGTTTCTTACTTTTATCTTCCCGCGATGATTTACAACGATTCTGTTTGCAATCGGCAGCCCCAGGCCGGTCCCGCTCTTTTTTGTCGTAACGAACGGGTTGAAGATGCTGTTTCTGAGAGATTGCGGGATACCTCCTCCGGTGTCGGAGATTCTGACAGCAACTGCGTTCCCTTTATCAAGCCTTGAAGAGGTGATCGCTATCTTCAACTCGCCTCCATTTTGCATGACATCGACCGCATTCTGCAGAAGGTTTATAAAGACCTGTTTAAGCTGCTGACAGTCACCATATAGCATGCTGATTTTTTTCGGAAAAGATTTCTGAAGGGTCACATGGTTCCTGTTGAAAGCATGGGCTGAAATCGAAAGCGCACTCTCGACAATTTCGGTGATATCACATCTCTCATAACAGATAGTGGTCTTCTTCGAAAAAGAGAGAACTTCGGTGAGCATGTCTTCAAGTCTTTTTTCTTCTTCTATGATTGTCGTGACGTATCCGGCTTCCGGAGTGTGTGGCGGTATCTTTCTGGCAAGTCTTCTTGCAAAGCCGCCTATTGCGACCATTGGCCCTTTGAGCTCATGTGCAATGCTCGCTGCCATCTCCCCGATCGTGGCAAGACGCTCCCCGTGAACAAGCTGCTCCTGTGCCTCATGAAGTTGCCGGATCGTATCTTCCAGTGTGCTGTAAAGCATCAGGTTTTCAATGACGATCCCGGCATGATTTGAGAAAAGCTGGAGAAATTTAAGGTCATTCCTGCTGATCTCCCTCAAGGAGAGGGGATTATCAACGATCACAATCCCGAAGATGCCGTTTTTACCGATAAGCGGCATAGCCAGCATCGAACCGATATTCAGGCGATTGAAAAGTTCCGGGACTTCCTGATTCATACCCTGTTGATATTTCAGTGGGATGACTTTTTTTTCAGTTACGACCCTGAAGAAAATCCCTTTGCCTTTCTTCAGTTCGATCCTGCAGGAACGTATCTCCCTGCTCAGCTCCGATTCTGTTTCGCAAGCAATATCCTCATCCGAAAGGCCCCAGTTTTCCCTGATTTCCTTGTCTGACGGATTATTGTCCTGCCGATCCTTTCTTACGATTCCGAGCATCCCCTGGAGAACCTGGGTTTTTTCATTCATCATGAACAGCATCGCACGGTCGAAAAAAAGCGGAGCGTTTGAAGTAAGCGCCGAAAGTATTATATGAGCAAGTCTGTTGAGTCTGATCTTCGAGAGGTTCAGGCTGCTGAAGCGGTTCAATAAAAGGAGCTCTTTCAGCTTGTAGTTGTTCTGGTCGTTGATCCTCTGCAACTGGAGAGTTCTGGCCGTCACCCTTCTTTCAAGGTCTACGTTAAGCCTTTTTATCTGTTGCTCGGCCCGCTTCCTTTCAACGACCTCCTGTTCCAGCTTTGCATTCATTCCGGTGAGTTCGGCGTTTCTTGCCAGAAGCAGCTTTTCATGATGAGAGTTCAGTTCGTTGGCCGCCCTCTCCCATTCAGAGATGAAACCAAGCTCTATCCTGTCGAAATACCGCTCGATATAGGTGTGAGCCCATTTTTGAGATTCCGGGGCAAGTGCTGAACTGTCAAGAAGGTCATGGTAGCTCTGTCTGAAATATTTCATGAGCCCAAGGAACATTTCGAGAGTTACGCCTCTCTGCCGGTGCCTTCTTGCCTGTTCAACGCCGAATGCAGTAATGCCGTCGTTCATGAATTCAAGGTCCAGAGAAAGTTCCGGGACTGCAGAAGATGCTTCCAGAGCCGAGACGAGTCCGTCTGAAAAACCAATTATCGATATCTTCCATACAGCTGGATCAAGGGGAGTAAACCGTGAATAACCTATTTCATCAGCATACCTACTGATCATGCTGATCAGGGCGGACTCACCGTCTTTTATGATCTGAGCGAGATTTGTCATTGATGTGCCGGTTACTGACGAGACTGTGACATTGGGAGGGATTTGAACAGCAGATGAAATGCCGGTAAAGGCTGATTAGATGGTGCGATGCGTAGAATTGCTGAATGATGCTCTTTCGAGATCGAACTCATTATCGCTCCGGAGAGTATGGTCAAAAAAGGAGAAGGAAGATCAGATAAGTTTCTCCTTGCGCTCCTCTTCAATTTTACAGTCTATACAAAGAGTTGTTACCGGCCTGGCCTTCAGGCGCCCTTCGCTGATATCCTCTCCGCAAAGCTCGCAAATGCCGAATTCGCCGTTGTCTATCCTTTCAAGCGCTTCACGGATTTTGTTTATCAACTTTCTTTCCCGGTCGCGAATTCTGAGTTCGAAGCTGCGATCCGACTCCTGGGTTGCACGGTCTGTCGGATCAGGAAAGTTGACGTTTTCGGCTGTCATCTCTGAAACCGTCTTGCCTGCCTCTCCAAGGAGAGTTCTCATCTCCTCGTGCAGAACCTGCCTATAATGTTCTATTCTCTCCTGATCCATAACCGACTGCCTCCTGAATTCAAGCCTATATTAAAAAATATTTCCGTCAGCAAGTAAAGCTATTTTTCAGTATACGCTTCAAAGTGAGGTTTCCAAAGCTTCCTCGACCCTTTTAACCCCTGTCAGCTCGACCCCTTTCACCTTTACCTGCTTCAGGTTTCCGGCAGGGAGTATGCATCTTTTGAACCCGAGTTTCGCCGCCTCCCTGACCCTGATCTCCGGCTGGCTTATCGCTCTTACCTCGCCCGAGAGCCCTATTTCGCCCAGAAAAAAAGTATGCGGGTCGACCGGTTTGTCCAGATGACTCGAAGCAACAGCCATCACTATCCCGAGGTCGGCAGACGGTTCGTTCAGCCTGACTCCTCCGGCGGCATTCATAAAGATATCCATTCCGGAAAGGTGCAATCCTACTTTCTTTTCCAGCACAGCGACAAGCAGGGCCAACCGGTTGTGATCGACTCCGATCGTGGTCCTTCTCGGATTGCCGAAAGAGCTGGAAGATACCAGCGCCTGAAGTTCGACCAGAAGAGGCCTTGTCCCTTCCAGCGCAGCCACGACAACCGAGCCGGATGCACCGATAGGGCGCTCGGACAGAAACAGTTCCGAAGGGTTTGCGACCTCGCAGAGTCCGGAATCCTTCATTTCGAATACTCCGATTTCGTTTGTAGAGCCGAACCTGTTCTTGACCGCCCGCAAAATCCGGAAAGCGTGGCCGGAATCACCTTCAAAGTAGAGCACGGTATCGACAAGATGTTCAAGGACTCTCGGCCCGGCAAGAGTGCCATCCTTGGTAACATGCCCGACCAGAAAGATCGGCACGCCGCTCCCTTTGGCCAGCATCATCAACCGCCCGGCAGACTCCCTGACCTGGCTGACGCTCCCCGCTGCCGATTCGACTGCTGCAGTATAAACCGTTTGTATCGAGTCAATAACTACGGCCCTGGGCCTCAAATGGTTTATCTGCGTTATGATCCTCTCAATGTTCGTCTCAGGAAGCAGATAAAGGTCATCAGAGTCTATGCCCATTCTTCCGGAGCGAAGCTTTATCTGTTCCGCAGACTCTTCAGCAGACACATAGAGAACCGGGCCTGCCACCCTGGAGAGATGGGCCGATGCCTGAAGCAGTAGAGTGGACTTCCCTATTCCGGGGTCTCCTCCGATCAACACTACTGAGCCCTTTACGAGTCCCCCTCCGAGAACCCTGTCAAGCTCGGATATCCCGCATGACTGGCGTTGCTGTATATCCTTCTTCACCTGCGAAAGTGGCACGGGCTTGGCATGTTCTCCTGCCGGGCCTCGCGTGGATTTGACCTCCAGCTCTTCCGTCAGACTGTTCCATGCCCCGCAGTCGGGACATTTGCCGAGCCATTTTGGCGACTGGTAACCGCATTTCTGGCATGAATAAAGCGACTTGGTCTTCAATCAGATTCTACCTTTCTTCATACAGTTTACCGAATCTTATTCCCACGGTGAATGCCTGTCAATATTCCTCTGACACATGCATGGCTGATTGATGACTGCAGCCTGTTAATGCTTGCAAATTTGGCTGATTCCGATAGGATAAGATTGAGTTATTTTAAAAGTACGGGACTTTAATGACGCAGCAACAGCAGTCGACAATACAGGCTACGGATCTGCCTGAAGATATATTGCTGGAGAACCTGCTGAGTTCCCTGGCAAAAGCTCTCAAGGCTATTACGTTCTATCCTTCCGATCACCCTCAGCGGGAGGAATGTGTCGCCATGGTATTCAAGCAGGCCGAGCCCCTCATCAGCACCCAGGAGCTTGTCCTGCTCTGGAGCAAGGATGCATGCACTATTGCGGACAAGACTGCAATAAACAGCAAATCGGCAACGGCCAAGACCCTGACAAGGGAAATGCTGAAACGCAAGCTGCAACGACTGATCATTCTCCCCAGTCTCTCTCAATCCGACCTTAAGGCTTTTCTGACCATCATGACGCTTGATCCGGCAGCCATTTATGCCGGCGGCGGTATAGAAGCTGAAATGTCGCGCGCGGGGATCGCAACTATCGGAGCGAACGAAGTTGATCTAACGTTATTGAAAGGTCTGCAGCAAGAGGAAGAAGCAGAACCCCCGGAGGATGCTACAGCCGATCAAGCTGACCAGGATGAGCCAGAGCAGGATGAAAAGGCTGAGGAAGATGAGCTTGAAGAACTCCCGGACATCCAGTTTTCCGTACTTGGCATGGACATCCTTATCGGAATGCTGAAAGCGGAAAAAAACGATCTCAAGTTCCAGCAGCTTGCCAGAGAAATGATCGCCTCCGCTGAGGAGCTTAAACGCCAGGAAGCATTCGAGACTCTTCTCCCGGCCCTTGATGATCTTCTTGTCGTACAAACTGCAGAATCCAGACCGGCAACCCAGAAGGAATTCATCTGCTATGCAATTGAGCAGATAGCTGGCGGACCGATGACCCCTTTTCTTCTGGACAAGATAGAAGAGCGTTCTGCAGAAAATGAAGATTTTCTCGACAGACTCTGTTCTGCGATAGGGAAAACCCTGGCGTACCCGCTTATTCAGCGTCTCTGTGTATCCGAATCACTTCATGCAAGGAAGACGATCGCTATTGCCCTTACCAGCTCCGGCGAAGCTGCCGTCCCGGCAATTATCCCCATGCTCAAGGATGAACGATGGTATGTAGTCAGAAACATGGTGACAATCCTAGGGGAAATAGGATCGGCTGAAACGGTTAGTGCTCTTCAGCAGACCGCAAGACACTCTGAACCGAAAGTACGCAAGGAAGTCATCAAATCTTTTCTGAAGATCAATACTCCGGCCGTTGAACACACTCTCATATCGCTTATCGATGATGAAGACGAGGATGTAGTGCGGCAAGCAATCTTCTCACTGGGGGCCATCCGCTCCAAAGCTGCGGTAAGACCGCTTCTGGATATCGTTACGGCTTCAGATGTTTTTTTGAAGGAGCTGTCCCTGAAAAAACAGGCGCTCGTGGCTCTCGGCAGAATAGGTGACAAGCAGGCGACAAACGCACTGATGGAGCTCATCGGCATCACGGGATGGCTGGCCCCCGGACGCTGGCAAGAGTTGAAAATCGCAGTTGCAAAAGCTCTCGGTCATCTTGGCGACGAAACAGCGATCCCTCTGCTGAAAAGGATTGCCCGACGAAACAACCCGGTGGGGGTAGCCTGCAGCGATGCAGCCGATAACCTTGAAAGACTGGCAAAATGAGCAATAACATTACTACAATAAAAATTAATCTTGTTAACGCCCAGCGTCTCGCGACCATATTTTCCGGTCTTATCAGAAACGCCACGCTCTATCCCCCCGGCAACCCTGCACTGACAAGACCCTTGAACGATCTCCACAATCTTATTGTCGAACAGTTGCAAGCCGGCAGCAAATCGATAAGGATGGGACTTGCCGATGAGATACTTTTTGTCGAAGAACATCTCTTTGTAACTGCTCCGCCTTCAATTGAAGAGCTGGCAAACCTTCTCGCTTCCCGCAAGATCGATGCAATCATAATCATGCAGGGAGTAGAGGCCAACAATCTTCTGCACCTGGCAAAACTGCTTTCAGACAAGACTCTTCCTACCCAGGGAATTATCAAGCAACTTGAAGAGGCCGGCAATTCCAACATCCTGGTAATCTCTTCGGAGGATACCGGCGAGAGATTGCTGCAGGAAGCCGGTAACGCCTATCAACAGGCTCTTGAGTCGATTCGAACGGCTTTCAGCGACATTGAACAGCATCGTATTCCGTCCAGTGAACGCCTCCTTGCCGCTACGAGACAGTTCACCGATATTGCCGTGCAGGATCCGGTCATCGTCGGCTGCCTTGCCATGATCAAGGATTATGACAACTATACTTTCAATCACAGTGTCAATGTCGGTGTTATTTCCATGTCGTTGGCAGCATATCTTAAATATGACCGACAGAGCATAGAAGAGGCCGGCATTGCCGGATTTTTGCATGATATCGGTAAAACCATGGTATCCAAAACCATTATAAATAAGCCCGGCAAACTTACGGTTATCGAATTCAACGAAATCAAGAAACATCCTGAGGACGGTGTAAAAATAATTGAAAAAATGTCCGGACTCTCTCCCGGTGTTTCCGGGGCAGTGCTCGGGCATCATCTCCGCTATAACCGGAAAGGTTACCCTGAATGGGCACAGAATGTGGAGTTTAACAAGCTCAGCGAAATCATCGCCGTTGCAGACTGCTTTGATGCCTGCACTACTCTTCGCGTCTACCAGCAGCCGATGCCGCCGGCCGTTGCCATTAACTTGATGAAAGGGCTGGCCGGGGAGTACCTAAACCCGGATCTGGTGAACAGTTTTGCAACACTGATGGGGAAATACCCGCCCGGGACGCTGGTGAGGCTTAACAGTAATGAAATTGCCCTTGTCTGGAAGTTTAATATGAGTGATCCGGAGCATCCACAGATTCGAGTCATCTTTGATGCGTCCGGCAACAAGATTGAGACTCCGGCAACCGAAAAACTCGGAGAAAAGAAGGGACGGGGAATGATTGTCGCGGTAATTGATCCCATTTCAAGGGGAATCGAGGTAGGCGAGTATTTCAGGCAGCTTTAAGGCAGCAGGAGTCTGTCGGACTTAGGAAATCGAAGCGAAAATTCGGCTGGACGAGATTTTGAAGGTTAATAGTTGTTCTATTGACCGAGAAAGCGGTGAAATATGAGCCAAACGGATTTACAGTAGATTTATTCTAAGCCTGACAGACTCCTAGAGCAGTGGCAGCAGCTTCGCGTGTGACAGCAACCGGAGAGCCGGTCAGTTTGATGAATTTATCTTCAAGGCTTTTATCCCCGATCTTGCATAATGCCAGAATCGCCTCAACGTCGGTAAGCCCGTCGCCTGCATCGAGAAAAGGGACCAGCGAGGCAACAGTGGAAGGATTTTGAAAATTGCCGACCGCCCTTATTGCCCTTGCCCGTATGCCGGAATTTTCATCTTTGAGGCTGTTCAGCAATACCGGCAGAGTTGAAAGCGCAGCAAGATTGCCAAGCGCGTCGATCGCCGCTCCCTTCAGATCAACTTCCGGCCGGGATGCACAGTAAACAAGCGGCTTGATTGTTCTCTCCCCGCCTGTTTCGCCGAGAGCATAAATAGCCCTCACCTTTTCCGCCAGATTTCCCTTTTTCAGTTGTTCCAGCAGCGCGTCAAGGCCCTGCAGCCCTTCAAGCTTCTCAAGTGCTGCAGCCGCTGCAATGCGGACTCCGCCCTCTGAATCATTCAGTAACGGGATTAATGCTTCTCGTCTTTTTGCAATTGCGCTCGGCTCCATAATTAAGGCAATATTACTTGATTTTCATCAAAACACAACTGTTTGATAAAGGGATCACGTTATGAGTAAAAATATTAAAGCTATGTTCCTCTCCGCCTTCGTGCTACCGGGCATAGGACAGCTGTACAAAGGCGAGAAAGTGAAGGGCGCTCTTTTTCTCGTCCTTGTGAACATATTTCTGCTTGCTTCAATTTTCATCGTGCTGAAAAAAATGGGTGCCTTTCTTCTGACAGCCAGGATATCCGGCAGCGGGGATGCTTTGAAGCTGCTTGAAAGCATTACCGCAAGCTCTCCGGAGATCGGCTGGCTGCTTTCAGGGTTTGCCATACTTTGGGGCGTGGCAGTAGTAGATGCCGCCAAGCCTGCAAAGAAACAGGATGAGATTGAACCCGATTGAGAACGTTTAATTTGACTTACTATTTTTTATGTGCGATAAAACTCTATTGATAGAACCATTGTTCTATTTTGTCCCGGGAGGATAACATGCTGTATTCTGAGCTTATAGCAACAGGTTCGGGTATTCCTGAAAGGGTAGTTCCCAACGATTTTTTTAATTATCTGGTAGAAGATGCCAACGAGTGGATTCTCTCCAGAACCGGCATAAAGGAGCGGCGATTTGCCGCTGACGATCAGGCGACTTCAGATCTTGCGACCGACGCAGCCAGAAACGCCCTTGACTCCTGCGGCATGGACCCGGCTGAACTGGACTGCCTTATAGTGGCAACCTCGACCCCGGACATGGT
>JBGQLM010000028.1:0-33043 GCA_041500085.1 Geobacteraceae bacterium | reverse complement strand
GAACCCGCTCCAACCCGATACCGGTCAGCAACATCCCGTTCCTGGCCCTTGGCTCATGGATCCTTGCAATCGGCTGGTTCGGCTTCAACGTCATGAGCGCCGGGCATCTGGACAAGATCTCCGGACTGGTGGCGGTCAACTCCCTTCTTGCCATGGTCGGCGGCGTTCTGGCAGCTCTGGTGGCGGGAAAGAACGACCCCGGCTTTATTCACAACGGAGCACTGGCTGGCCTGATTGCAATCTGCGCCGGAAGTGACATCATGCACCCTCTCGCAGCGTTCGTCACCGGATGTGTCGCGTCAGTGATCTTCGTCTACGGTTTCCATATCGAGCAGGAAAAGCTCAAGATCGATGACGTGCTCGGCGTCTGGCCTCTTCACGGGATAATCGGTTCGTGGGGCGGTATAGCTGCCGGGATTTTTGGCCAGAAATTTCTCGGTGGCATGGGGGGTGTCTCTTTCCTCTCCCAGGTTGGCGGTTCACTGCTGGCAATACTTTTCGCCCTGGCCAGCGGCTTCCTTGTCTATGGAGGCTTGAAGAAATCGATAGGCATAAGGCTGAGTGAAGACGAAGAGTTTGCCGGAGCTGATCTCGCGATCCATCATACCGGCGCATATCCGGAAGAGTCGGTAAGATAACATCAAAGCTGTTGGTTAGCAGAGAACCCCGGCAGCACCGGGGTTCTCTGCTAACCCCTATCAAATCACCGATAAATAGAACCACTTGGTTAACTAATCAGCTACGTTCCCTCCCCCCCTTGAAATCACCCAAAAGCCGGAAACAGTAGCGGCTCTCAACACCCCTTTAGATCTCTTCCTGAGAAGAGGTGACCTTCTCCCCAGATGCATGCATGTCCAGTCAAAACTTTGCAGAAGCACATCCCATAAAAAAATTGACTAAATATAATCGATGGTGATAGTCGTACAATAAATTATGAATACTGGCAATAGGGCTAACAAAAGCGAAGGGAAACACATAATGATAGCAAGTAAGTTCAAGCTTGATAAAATATTTATTGTAATGACAGCAATTGTCATTGCCTACATATGCATGACGGCTCTTATCAACATTTCCTTTGGCATCGATTCAGAAATGATGGTGAAAGCATTTGACGTCGATGAATATCTGATATTGAGAATATTACGCTATAATGTGCTGAAAAATGTTCTGACTTGCGGTGGAATTTATGAGCATGGGATTACGTATCAGGGAGCAGCTTTATTAATTACTAAATCACTCATGCATCTTGGTTACGTGATCAGCGACCGGTTGCTCATACTGGTGTTGAGAGTTTTATCACTTTTGTTCTTTATGCTTATTCTTGTCCTCTCATACACCATTATGCGCCGTCTCAATAATAGCAGTATCATTTCTCTACTTGCGGTATCCTTCGTAGCATCAATGCCCGAGTTGGGCCGTTATGCCGGAACCGCTCATCCTGATACTCTCCAACTATTATTAATCATGTGCTCCTTCGCCATTGCGATATCCAACCAATCTTTTGCTTATGCATTTCTTGCTGCAAGTGTATGCGGCATTGCCATGGCAACTAAAATGGGAAGTTTAACGCTTTTACCCTTCCTCATTCTTCCGGCAACGTTGCATTATTTTGCAGGGATGAAGGGGACTCTATTAACGCTGAAAAGCGTACGCCATCTCGTAATGTGCTCCTTCGTGGCCATGGCGTCTTTTGCCATAACTTTCTGCATAACATTTCCCCAGGTTCTCAGTAATGAGTTTGTCGAGAGAGTGAGAATTTTGAGCAGCATTGCTCGGGCTGGATACGGTAAAGTCCAGGAATCAGCCAATCCACTCCTGTGGTTTCCTGTAATTAATAAACAGTATTCAATCATGGGATCGCTGCTGATACTGCTTGGCATTATAGCAATTATCCGGAAGCTGCACGCTGCGAACCAGGCCGCAACACTGAAACAGGGGATCATTGATCTCATTGACAATGAATCAGATCGAGCAATTCTTTCTATCGCAGCTTACGTCGTCTGCTCCCTTGTTTTCGTGATGATTTTCGTGAAGTGGAGAGAGGCGCGACATATTTTTGCTGTCCTGGTATTTGTTGCTTTGCTGGGATTCACTGGTGTTGGCTATCTGACGACACTGCTGAAAAAACAGTGGCAGAGAATGCTGCTCTATGCGCTGATACTTGGCGTTTCGATGATTAATTCCTACTTTTCTGTGAAGATGTTGAGTCGTGCGGCCAATAAATATGAATCACCGGCCGTTGCAGCTTCTCAATGGATTATTCAAAATTACGGTTTCAATGTTCCGCTAATAGGCGATCTGTACACATATATACCACCAGAGATGAACAACAGCATTATGAAGAGTGATTTTATAGCCAAAGATTTAGCTATAGTAATAAATTCAAAGGCTACTCTTATAACTTTGAGTCATGCTGCTTCGGGTAGATTTGCCTGGATGAAAGAAGGCACCAGTTTACGCGATGGACAGATTGTTACTCACTCGGAAGTCGATTCGGAAACAGCATCCAAATTTGCACGGTTTCTTCAGGAGATTGCAAGCAACCAATCTGTTTGGAAACTGGTCTATGAGAACGATGGTATTCTTGTAATCAGAGACACTGCGCGATGAACTTTTTGATGTGCCGCGCAGATTGAATCCCGTCAGTGTGTTATCTGCAGGAAGTTTTTTCCGATGAATTAAAAAATCGCTAGTGAAGAATAATCCGGATGTCAAAGAGCCGCTATTTGTGATACTAAATATCGGCTGCATGCTGCCTACATGCGGTGCTGGCAGCATGTCACCTTATTTGCACCTTATGGCGGGGTAATCGATATGACCGTTGGCGAAAATGTAGACCATGCAGCTGTCCTGAGTTCCCTGCGACGGGATATCATCACCATGGCCGAGAGGTCCGGTCATGTGGCTGTGGCCCTGTCATGTGTGGATATTATAGCGGCTCTCTATTTCAGGGTAATGAACCTTTCGCCGGATAACGTCACCGCCGTTGACCGGGACCACTTCATCCTTTCCAAGGGGCACGGCTGCATGGCCCTTTATGCCGTGCTGGCCCGGGGAGGTTTTCTTGACCCCCGACAGCTTGAGACCTATGCCAGGAGCGGTTCCCTCCTGGCGGAGCACCCCCTGGCCGGGAAGATTCCCGCGATCGAGTGCGCCACCGGCACCCTTGGACACGGACTGGCCATTGCCGCAGGCATGGCCCATGGTGCACAGCTGCGACATTTCGACAGTAGGATATTCGTCCTCCTCGGAGACGGCGAGTGCGACGAGGGGTCCGTATGGGAGGGGGCTGCCCTGGCAGCAAACAAAAGCCTTGATAACCTGGTGGCTATTGTTGACTGGAATGGCATCCAGGCGTGTGCCCCTTGCGCCGAGGTGTCCCCGAGGATCCATCTCCCGACATGCTGGGAGGCTTTCGGTTGGGAGGTCGAAGAGACTGACGGCCATGACTATGAAGGACTGGCCAAAGTACTGGGCCGTCCCAACGCTCCAGGCCGGCCGCGGGTGGTATTCTGCCGGACCGTAAAGGGGAAAGGGGTCGATTTCATGGAAGAAAACCTGGAATGGCACTACCGACCGGTACGGGGACAAGACAGGGCTGCAGCTCTGGGGAGGCTTGCGGATGCGTGATGCCTTTTTCTGCGAACTCCTGACCCTGTTCAAAGAGGACGAGCGGGTGGTCTTCCTGACCGGCGATCTCGGCTACAAGCTCTTCGACCCGCTCAGAGATCACGACCCGAGCAGGGTCATAAACTGCGGCATTCGCGAGGCAGGAATGATCGGCTATGCTGCCGGACTGGCGAAATCCGGAATGCTCCCCTTTGTCTACTCGATTGTCCCCTTCGCAACCCTTCGCTGCCTGGAACAGATCAAGATCGATCTCTGCTACAACCGTAACCGCGTGGTCATTGTCGGTGTAGGCGGCGGCTTTGCTTATGGACCGAATGCCTCGACCCACCACGGAGTCGAGGATCTTGGCATCGTCGGCACCCTGCCGGGCATGACCGTCTGGACTCCTGCCGACCCCCGTGAGGTTCGGCGCTGCGTCTGCGCCGCCCCCGCACTATCCGGACCTGCATATCTGCGGCTGGGGCGAAATCAGGAGCCGACCATCCATGATGTGCATGCAGCGATCGGCATCGATAAACCCTTTCTCATCGGGGAACCGAAAGACGGAGTAATCGTCACCTGCGGTTTCATCCTCCACGAGGTACTGCAGGCGGTTAAAGTACTCAATGACAACGGGATCCGGCCCGCAGTGCTCCGACTGGCCACACTCCGTCCCTTTCCGGATGCCGAAATCAGGGAGCTGATCGAATCCGGAAAGCCTGTACTGACCGTTGAAGAGCATGTGGCTCCGGGAGGGCTCGGACAGCAGGTCGCGGTGCTCGTCGCGGAAGGGGGCAGAGGAAACCGTTTCGGGACGCTCTCCATTCCGCTCTCGTTCCCCGAGACCTGCATGAGCAGGGAAACCCTGATGACCTGGGCCGGACTGGACCGGGAGGCAATTGCTGCCGCCTTTACGCGCCTCACGACCGGCGGGTGAAGTGCTGATGACAGAGCTCGCCAAGGAACGCTTTCAACCCCCGCCCAATAAACCTCCCGGCAAGACATTGGCAGGAAAGGTACTCTTTGCGGTCAGGTCGATTGCCGACGTGCAGGTTGCCTCGGTCCTCCGTGATCTTAAGCCGTGGCTGGCGGCAAAATCGGGATCTCTGCTCGAAGTGGGGTGCGGAGTCCAGCCTTATCGCCATCTGGTTCCGGAAACCTGTCATTATACCGGCCTAGACTGGGAGCAGTCCGAAGCCGGTTTTTCCTACAGGCATGCGGATACCGTCTACTACACCGGGGACACATTCCCCTTTGGCGACGCTTCATTCGATTCCCTCTTTCACACGGAAGTGCTGGAGCACGTTTTTGATGTCGGCCGGTTTCTGCGGGAATGCCGACGGACGCTAAAGCCGGGGGGGGAGATGTTCTTTTCCGTTCCGTTTCAAGCCCGCTACCATTACATCCCCTACGATTACTACCGCTATACCCCGGCAGCATTGGCCAGACTCCTTGCCGAAGCCGGGTTTCAGAAGGTATCCGTCGTCCCGCGGGGGAATGATATCTGTGTCGCCGCCTACAAGAACCTGGCCCTGTCATATCGCTGGCTGCAGGGAGGTTTGCCCGGCAAGATCATGGCTATGATCTCCCTGCCGCTGGCCCTCTTCTGCCTGGCGGTCTGCCATCTCACCCTGAGGCTGAAGGTCGGTTCTGTCGATGACTGCCTGGGTTATTCCGTGGTAGCGCAGGCATAATGCTTGTGATTGTGGCTGACTTGCAGGAATCGCCTTCAAAATCCGGAATAAATTTATTCGCTATGCAGAGGTTTTATGGAACAAGCGCATAAGATCATGAAGCTCCAGGGTCCGATTCTCGTTCTCGGCGGGAGCGGCTTCATCGGGGCAAACATCCTCAGGTCGCTGTTGCAGTGCCGTGAGGATGTATACGGAACGTCGTCCCAGTACGAGTCGTGGCGCCAGGACGGAATCCCCGAGCGGAACAGGCTGGTGGTTGATCTTCTCGTCGACGCGGACCTCGACAGCATGCTGAACGAAATCAGGCCGCGTACGATCATGAACTGTGTATCCTATGGCGGCTATTCGTTCCAGACCGACGCCAACCTGATCTACCAGACCAACTTCAACCTG
This sequence comes from Geobacteraceae bacterium, assembly GCA_041500085.1. GTDB lineage: Bacteria > Desulfobacterota > Desulfuromonadia > Geobacterales > DSM-12255 > VEOV01. The sequence goes on along the minus strand of JBGQLM010000028.1, from coordinate 27,347 downwards.
ACGGCAAAGATTCTCCAGCGGCTGGACCCGAAGAAACTCTCCTGTTATATCCATTCCGGCAGTTCTTCCGAGTACGGCGATAACTCGGCCGGCCCGAGAGAGGACAGTCTGCCGGCGCCGAACAGCGATTATGCCGTCTCCAAAGTGGCCTGCGCCAACCTGGTTCACTATTACGGCAAGAAGAAGGGGCTCCCCTGCGCCAACTTGAGACTGTACTCGATCTACGGCCCGTTTGAGGACTCTGCGCGACTTATCCCCATGATTATCAGGCGCGGCAGCGAGGGGCACTATCCCGACCTGGTCGAACCCCATATTTCCAGAGACTTCGTCTACATCGACGACGCCGTGGAAGCATTCATCGACACGGCCTTGAACCTTAAGGATGAGAATTACGGGGGATCGTTCAACATCGGCACGGGGACCAAGACCACCATCGCCGAGATCGCCACCATTTCCGGGGAGTTGTTTGCCATCGGCGAACAGCCCCGTTTTGCAAGCATGCCCGACCGGGTCTGGGACATCAGCGAGTGGTATGCCGACGCCGGGAAAAGCCTTGAATGTCTCGGGTGGCAGGCACAAACCCAGTTGAGAGATGGTCTGGCCAGGACCATGTCGTGGTATCAGAACCTTCCGGACAAGGAGAAATATCACCAATCGTCGAAGAAATTCGGCCTCGACACCACCTACAGTGTTACGGCGGTTATTGCCTGCTACAAGGACAATCAGGCCATACCCATCATGTATGAGCGGTTGACGGCAACCTTTACCAGGATGAAAGTCGACTACGAGATTATTTTTGTCAACGACAACAGCCCGGACGACAGCGAGGAGGTGATCCGCGGACTGTCACGTAACGATAAGAGGGTGCTGGGAATATCCCATTCGCGCAACTTCGGTTCACAGGCGGCGTTCAGAAGCGGCATGGAAATATCCACCAAGAACGCCTGCGTACTTCTGGACGGTGATCTCCAGGACCCGCCGGAATTGATCGAACAATTTGTGGAGAAGTGGCGGGAAGGTTTTGAAGTTGTCTACGGCCGGCGGGTCAAACGGGAAGCCCCCCTGTTCATGCGGTTCGCGTACAAGCTGTTCTACCGAATGTTCGATTACTTCTCTTACCTGTCCATCCCCCATGACGCGGGCGATTTTTCACTGATGGACAAGAAGGTCGTGAAATGCCTGCTGCAGTTCCCCGAACGGGACCTGTTCCTGCGAGGAGTGCGCGCCTTTGTCGGCTTCAGGCAGACCGGAGTCGATTATGTCCGTCCGGAGCGGATGTTCGGGCGAACCACCAACAGTCTCCTCAAGAATATCGGCTGGGCCAAGAAGGGGATACTCTCCTTCAGCAATACCCCTCTGAATATCCTCAGCGCCTTCGGCAGTCTGTTATTTGTCTTCTCTGTCCTGCTGGGACTGGCGCAGATAATCGCGCGGCTGCTGTTCCCGGACCTCGCCCCGAAGGGGATAACCACGCTTCTCCTCGGGGTGCTGTTTTTCGGCTCGGTAAACCTGTTTGCCCTCGGCGTCGTCGGTGAATATATTGCCAAGATCTTTGAAGAAGTGAAGCAAAGGCCGCTCTTTATCAGGCGGAGCATTGTCAAGGACGGGGAGATCCGCGAGTTCTCCGTTGACCGGCACTCAGGTAATCCGGCGCAGAGGGGTAACTGCTGATGGAGATGATCGACAGGGTCTGTCCCCTCTGCGGATCGAGTGACGATTCACAGGTATTTGCCGAAGCGGACTTCGACTTCTCCGCCTTGAACGGGTTTGCCTTCGCCTCGCGAAAAATCCCGGAATACATGCATTACCGGATGGTTTCCTGCCCAAGCTGTGACCTCCTCTATGCTTCGCCGGTCCCCAACTCCGAGGAGCTGTCAGGATGTTACAGCGCAGCCGCCTTCGACAGTTCTGTCGAGGCCCGCTGCGCTGCCCTGACCTATGCCGGACTTCTCCCTCAGATCATGAAACGGCTGCCGGACCTGCACGGGACACTGGACATCGGCACTGGAGACGGTGCATTTCTGGAACAGCTTATCGATCATGGCTTTACGGGAGTTTCCGGCCTGGAGCCATCGAAGGCGCCGATTGCCGCCGCACGGGAAACGATCCGCCCCCTCATCAAGGAAGGAGTTTTCAATCCTAATGATTTTGCTGAGGGCACCATGAGTCTGGTTACCTGTTTCCAGACCCTCGAGCATCTCCCCGACCCCCTGGCCATGTGCAGTCGGGCCTATGACCTGCTAAAGCCCGGAGGCGGGGCGTTTTTCGTCTGCCACAACAGAAGGTCATTTTCAGCACGCCTGCTTGGCACGAAGTCGCCCATTTTTGACATCGAGCACCTGCAGCTTTTTTCTCCGCAAAGCGGGGCACAGCTGATGAAAAGATGCGGATTCCTGGACATCCAGGTGAAGACTTTGATAAACAGTTATCCGCTCAGTTACTGGCTGAAGCTGCTTCCTTTCCCGGCAGCAGTGAAACAAACCATTCTGAAGAGGATCGAGGGGACTGCTGCCGGAGCATGTCTTGTTTCCCTGCCGGTTGGCAATCTTGCGGTAATCGGCTATAAACCCCGGTGATGGCCTGGCTACGAACATACTCTGACACTGCGGAGGGCAAACCGGGTATGTGACATGTACCGGTTTTTCAGGCGTCATTCAGGTACAGGTTATTTATCTCATTCCCCTTCAGTATCCCCCTACTCTCCCTGCGCTACCTCAAAACCGCCGAAAGCACCCGTCGACCGGAACGCTACCCGGTTGACTCGACAGCAAAGTCGGCTACCATTTTATGACAAAATCTTGAACTGGGGAGAATAAACATGAAACGACTGACAGGGCTGGTAATCTGCGGGGCAGTAATGTGGTACGGCGGAGTCTGGGGTGCGGATCTTCCTTCGCTCGAAAAAGGCCGCCAGCTTTTCACCAGCGAAAAACTCGGCACATCCGGCAGGAGCTGCGCCACCTGCCACCCTGGCGGCGAAAAGCTCCAGAAAGCGGCCGGCTATGACGAAGCGGATCTGGCAGACACAATCAACCGATGTATAGCCGGTCCTCTCAAGGGGCAACCACTCGATCCTGGATCGGCCGAAATGAAGTCGATGATACTCTATCTCAAGAGCCTGGCAGCGGCTGTCAAGTAGGGCATAATATACGGCAGCACCGTCAGCGTTGGCGCATGACGAAGCCGCCCCGGAGAAGCTTGTGCTCCAGCCAGCTCCGGAGCCATACCTTCAGGAGCTTGCGGGTGGCCGGGACAAGAAAGAACAGTCCTATGAAGTCGGTGAAAAAACCGGGGGTAAGGAGGAGAATCCCACCCGCCAGGATAAGGGCTCCGTCGAGAAAATGCGCAGCCGGCAGCCGCCCGGCTGCCAGTTCGTCGCGTATCGCAACAACGGTCCGGAATCCCTGCGACCTTGCCAGCCAGGCTCCGACCAGGGAAATGGCAAGCAGGATGGCAACGGTCGGGAGCGCCCCGATAACGCGACCGACCTTTATCAGCAGCCAGACCTCGATGATCGGGACAATGGTAAAGGCGAGAAACAGGCGCAGCAGCATGGTTTACCCCTCGTCAGTGTCGGATACTATAAAGCCCGCTGGAAGCGGGCTTTTCATTCAACTGCCTGAAGAAGGACGATGACCTCTTCAAGGTTATAGGTATTGACCGCCGGGCGGACGTCGATGGTCTGGAACATGCCGTACTCCCCTTTCCTGACCATGGTCACCTCACCGAGAACTCTCCCTTTCTGGAAGACTCCGCCGATTCCCGAAGTAGTGACTATGTCGCCGACTTTCACATCATCCTCGCGCACCGTGAATTCGAGCGAACACAAGCCACCCCCCTTCCCTTTGAGCACACCGCGCGCCCTGGAGCGCTGGATCATGGCCGCTATGGAACTTGCATGGTCGGTAAGAAGCAGAACCCGGGAGCTGCTTGCTGCAACCTTTACGATCCTTCCTACCACACCGCTTGTCGCCAGAACCGGCATCCCTTCGGAAAGACCGTCTACACTCCCCCGGTTGATGACTACGCTCCTGAACCAGGGGGCGCTCTCTTCACCGATGACCGCTGCAGCAACAGAAGGAGCCTGGAGAGTCCCCTTGAGCGCCAGGAGTTTTTTCAGACGCTCGTTTTCGAGAGCCGCATCCTGAGACTCTATGACACGAACGTTAAGCTGTCTTACGGACTCCCTGAGCACCCGGTTCTCTTTCCCGGTTGAAACGAGCGTTATGTAGTCGTCCCAGAACGAGCGAAGATACCTGTTGGATTCGGAAAGCATTGTCATCAAGGGAGATGACAGGGTAAGAAGGACCTTTTCGAAGCCGTTTGCCTGTTCTCTCTGCTTCAGGCTGTAGGAATAGATAAGCAGCGCGGCGGCAAAAGCAACTCCGGCAATCACTATTGTCCGTTTTTTCTTGAGCAGCTCCCACATCTTCAGTCCAGTAGAAACACTGAGTCTGTAGCATCCTCATGTCTTATTTCGTCGACCGGTCGGCTTTTTCCCTGACCGGCATACAACCTGTCAGGTGCATTGAAAACAATACCGTTTTCAAGGCTGACATTCTTATACGCATGGACTATACCTGCGGGGACTACCAGCGCTGTTGGAGCATCTGCCCCACAGAAAAGCGTCTGCTTTTTGCCGAAAGTCGGAGAGTCCTTGCGTGCATCCCAAAGATAGACCTTGAAGTTTGCCGGACCGATAAAGCAGAAATAGTCTGTCTGCTCCACGTGCTCGTGCGGTCCACGTGCGACACCGGGTACCGTCATTGAGATATAGGCCATCTCCGGCCTGAACCATTCGGGGAACTCATCGCTGCGAAACATCTCGGAAAGCCACCCTCTCTCGTCAAGAAACTTGGTGAGCGGTTTTACTGATACATCTTGAATAAGGCCCTTTTCGTACTTCATCCTACCCTCCTTCAGCTTCGACAGAGTCCGGACTCCTGGTAAACACGTTCGAGATACTCCCGGTAACTGGATTTCGGCGTCTGGCCGATAACTTCGGCCATCTTGTGACAGTCGATATAGCCCATGCGAAGAGCAATCTCCTCAAGACAGGCGATCTTGAGCCCCTGCCTTGCCTCGAGAGTACCGATGAAATGGCTGGCTTCCAGGAGACTTTGATGTGTGCCGGTATCAAGCCAGGCAATGCCGCGACCGAGCTTTTCAACCATCATTTCGCCGTTATTCAGATACACCCTGTTCACGTCGGTAATCTCGAGCTCTCCCCTTGGCGACGGTGAAATCGACTTGGCAATCGAAACAACTTTGTTGTCATAAAAATAAAGCCCCGGAACAGCATAGTGAGACTTGGGATTGGCAGGCTTCTCCTCGATCCCGATCGCGCGTCCCTCTTCATTGAACTCCACTACACCGTACCGTTCAGGATCGGTTACATAGTAGCCGAATATCCTGGCCCCTGACACAAACTCCGTGGCGAGCCTGTCCAGCCCCATCTTGCCGTAAAAGATATTGTCTCCGAGAATAAGCGCTACCGGGTCGGCACCGATGAAATCCTCCCCGATCAGAAATGCCTGGGCTATGCCGTTAGGCTCCGGCTGAACCTTGTAGGTCAGGGAGATTCCCCAGCGTGACCCGTCACCCAGCAGCGACTGGAAGCGCGGGGTGTCGTGCGGAGTAGAGATGATCAGGATATCGTTTATGCCCGCCATCATCAGCGTAGCCAGCGGATAATAAATCATCGGCTTGTCATAGACCGGCTGCAGCTGTTTGCTGGCGACAAGCGTAAGCGGATAGAGACGGCTTCCGGCACCGCCTGCAAGCAGAATTCCTTTTTTAACGGCCATGCTGTATCCTCTCTGAACCTGGGGCTAACTGCTTTTAAGTATAAAGTCGACTGCAGCGGAGAGATCATCCACGGCGATTACTCCGGAAGGTGCTTCAGAAGCTTCCGCCGCTCCGTAACCGGTTTTTACCAGGATTGTCCGGCAACCTGCTGCAAGGCCGGCTTCCCTATCGGCATTCTTGTCGCCTACCATCCATGAGGAGGAGAGATCTATCCCGAGTTCACCGGCAGCAGCCAAAAGCATCCCGGGCAGGGGTTTGCGACAATCGCAGGCAGCGCTCTCTGCCGGAAAATCAGGATGGTGGGGACAGTAGTACCAGCCATCGATCCGCGCACCTGAATCGGCAAATTCCTTTTCCATGAATTGATGAAGCTTTTCAAGATCGGACTCTGAGTAATAACCGCGTGCTACTCCGGACTGGTTCGTCACGACCACGACGAGATAACCGGCAGCATTAAGCTGTTTCACCGCCTCTTTGACGCCCGGCAGGAAGCGACACTCCTCTATTTTATATAGATATTCGCTTTCTTCATTAACTGTCCCGTCCCGGTCGAGAAAGACCGCTTTGTTAAGCTTCATGAAAGTCTGCCGGATTTCCGAAAAGCCGTCTTTCCACAAGGTCGCACACGATATGAATGACCGTTATATGACCTTCCTGTATCCTTGGGGTGTCATGACTCGGGATTATCACCGGAATATCCACAGAGGCTTTAATACTGCCGCCATCCCTGCCAAGAAGCGCGATAGTCCTGCATCCGAGCTCTTGAGCCTTTACAAGAGCTGCAAGGACATTAGGGGAATTACCGCTGGTCGATATGCCTATGACAACGTCACCAGGAGTTGCAAGACCTTCGATCTGACGGCTGAACACGTAGTCAAAACCGTAATCATTCCCGATAGCCGTAAGAATGGAACTGTCTGTAGTAAGCGCGATCGCCGGCAGTGCCGGGCGTTCGAGCTTGAAACGACCGATAATTTCTGCGGCAAAGTGCTGGGCATCGGCTGCTGATCCGCCATTGCCCATAATCAAAAGCTTATTTCCGGAGGCAAGAGACTTTATGATCGTTTCTGCCATATCGGAAACCGTACCGGTCAAAGCATCTTCCATCAGCTGTATGACTGCCCTGTGATCAACAAGCTGGGCTTTTATCAAATCTTTCATATAAATCTCCTGACAAGACATCCTTACCTGCGCCGGCACGTATCCGAAACAAGATCCGAAAAAAACATTCTGCTGAAGGGAGCAGAGAAAGAGTCATTCTCCGAAACAAGAATCGCTGTTGGCTGACTCTCGGCGAACCTTGAAAGAATTCGCTTCAGTGCCCTTGAGGAAAAAAGTTTCGGCAGGGTCTCCAAGGTGATGTTTTCATGGAGCGCGGAAAAACCGCCGCGGGAAAGCAGCTTGCCGATTCTGTTTTCTGCTATGACCGAGATTCTGTTCCCCTGCCTGGCAGACTCAAGAAGAGTCTCCCGGAACTCCGCATTTTTAACCCCGAACAGGGAATCCGGGCATACCATCAGATAAGAAAGGGGCTCGCCCCACCTCTCTACATAAATCTGCCTGGCGCTCTGCTCCCTCTCCTGTCGCCGTGCCACAGATCCGAATTCAGCAATTGCAGACAGCTTCAGAGAATCAATCTCCAGGGAGTAGGTAGTGTAACCGGAACGGGTCGCTCGCCTTACGAAATCCCGCAGAGCCCACTCACCACCGTCCATGCCTTCGTCAAACCCGCCCGAGATATCATACAGGCTCTTCTTCAAAACCATCGAAACAAACGAAGCGCTGTCAGCCTCAAATTCAGCGCTACGGCTGGAGCTTTTCTTCTCTCTCAGCACCACCGCCCCGGATTCAGGATAACGACTGAACAGGGAAAGCACGGTATCGAACCATCCGGGAGCAAGTCTTGTAAATGGTGTCGCTATGAGTGAAAACGGTGCTGTCGATTTTCCCAGGCCGAGGTTAAGTGCAGCTACAGTACCGATATTGCGTTCAGTCGAGATCAGTATTGCCCTGTCATCCAGGGCTTCGGCAAATTCATCCAGTATCCGCTCGGTTTCCCGGTCACTGCCGTTGTTAACTATTACCAGGCGTGATTTCGGTGAGTCCGTTGAGAATGAAGCCAGTGCAGATCTCACCTCTACAGGGCTGTTCCAGACAGGAAGAATTATATCAAGCGGATAATAGGTCATAGGAAAAAAGCCGAAGGGGACGCTTCGGCTCTTGTCTCCCGCAAGGAGATGATAATCAGGAACTTACTGCAACTGATCGAAGAAGATTGAGTTCGTCAAGCGATTTACCTGACCCGAGAACGACACAGGAAAGCGGGTCTTCGGCAATAAAGACCGGCAATCCGGTCTCTTCGCGCAACAGAACGTCAAGATTCCGAAGGAGTGCCCCGCCACCAGCAAGGAAAATCCCTTTGTCGACTATGTCAGCTGCAAGTTCGGGCGGAGTCCTTTCGAGGCATATCTTCACCGCATCTACGATCGCGTTTACAGGCTCGGAGAGCGCTTCCCTGATCTCGTCGGAGTTGATCTCGTGGGTTTTGGGAATTCCTGAGACAAGATCCCGTCCCTTTACTTCCATGATGCGTACTGCTCCGCCGGGGTATGCCTCACCCAGTTCAATCTTTATTGTCTCAGCCTTCTGATCACCGATAAGAAGATTGTACTTGCGCTTTATGTACTGGACGATGGCCTCATCCATCTTGTCGCCGCCGACACGTACGGATTTGGTGTAGACAATTCCCGCAAGTGAAATGACTGCTACCTCAGTAGTACCGCCCCCGATATCGACTATCATATTCCCTGATGCCTCGGTAATCGGAAGTCCGGCCCCGATAGCTGCAGCCATCGGCTCCTCGATAAGATAGACTTCCCTGGCACCGGCAGACTCTGCCGACTCCTTGACAGCACGTTTCTCCACCTGGGTTATACCGGAGGGTACGCATATTACTATCCGCGGCCTTACCAGAGTCTTTCTGTTATGCACCTTGTGAATAAAGTACCTGAGCATCTCTTCGGTAATATCGAAGTCTGCGATCACACCGTCTTTCATGGGCCGGATAGCGGTGATATTACCAGGAGTACGCCCCAGCATCTTTTTCGCTTCCATTCCCACAGCAAGAACCTTCTGCTGGCCGTTATGCAACTTCTGTACAGCCACGACTGACGGTTCACGAATCACGATCCCCTTCCCTTTCAGGTAGACAAGCGTATTGGCCGTGCCCAGGTCGATCGCAAGGTCGTTGGAAAACATTCCAAAGAGGTAATCGAATATTTTAAGCATATAATGTTATGCTCCTTTGCGTTATATCTGATCTTAAATGGAAGCTGAAATAAATATCAGACTTTTTTACATTTTTCAATCTAAAACCGGACAATAACTGTTGTTGAAATCATGCGTAAAAATGATATTGTTAATATATGAAACCTGACCGGTTGAAACATAGTTTTCTCGACCGGCTTAGACTGAAGGAATCGTGGGTGATTTTCTTCATTCTCGGCATCATAATGCTTGATTATCCTTTTCTTCATATTTTCAACAAACATATCCTGTTTTTTTCATTTCCGCTCCTCTTTATATACATCTACGGAGGATGGGGCTTTTCTATCCTTGTCATATACCTCTTCACTAAATCCATACATACCGGAAGCGACATTAAAGACAGAAATGAGCTTTCATGACCAGTATCACAACTCTCATCATCCTGATAAGCCTCTACGTCACACTTCACTTCCTGATTGCCACTTACGCTTACAAACGCTACAAAAGCGGACGGAGCATCGTCTCCAACTCCTTGGTCTACTCCCTCTCCATTACCGTCTACTGCACTTCATGGACATATTACGGGAGCGTCGGCAGGGCAGCCACAAACGGGCTGGACTTTGTCACCATCTACCTGGGGCCCTCCCTGACCGCGTTCACCTGGTGGTTCATCCTCCGGAAGATCATCAGGATATCCAAAGATAATAACATCACCTCGATTGCCGACTTTCTCAGCTCCCGTTACTCAAAGTCGCAGTTCCTCGGAGCGCTCATAACCCTTATTGCCGTCCTCGGGATAATACCGTATATCGCGCTTCAGCTGAAAGCCGTCTCAACAACCTTCGGGATCATATGCAATCACCCCAGCTTCGACATCCCCCCGGCATTAAGGAGCTCGTTCGCCTTCAAGAACCCGGGACTTTTTTTCTCACTATTTATCAGCGTTTTCGGAATCCTGTTCGGGGCAAGAACCCTTGCGACACAGGTCAGGCACGAAGGGCTTGTTGCCGCAATTGCTTTTGAATCGATTGTAAAACTGCTGGCATTCATGGCTGTCGGAATTTATGTGACATTTTTTCTCTTTAACGGATTCCAGGACATCTTCGCCAGGATGAGCGCAGAGCAACCGGTTCTCTTTAACCAGCTCACCACCTTGAGCGAAAACCATGAACCGGGATATGCCAGCTGGGCGACCAACCTCTTCCTGGCAATGGGGAGCATAATGCTCCTCCCCAGGCAGTTTCAGATCATGGTCATCGAGAACTCCGATGAAGCCCATATCAAGGATGCGATGTGGAGATTCCCCGCTTACCTCTTCGCCATCAACATCTTCGTCCTTCCAATAGCATATGCGGGGATACTCTTAACTGGCGGGAACAAAGGTGCCGACTACTTCGTGCTCACCATCCCGATGAACACCGGTCACAACTGGCTGGCCCTCCTGGCCTTCCTCGGCGGTTTTTCAGCTGCAGCCGGTATGGTAATTGCCGAGTCAGTTGCCACTTCAACGATGATCCTCAACCACCTCATGATCCCATTGGTGTTGCGACTCAAGATTACTGAGTCGTTCCCCGCGCTTCTCCTTACTCTCAAGCGAATGAGCATCTTTCTTGTCGTACTCCTTGGATATGCCTATTCCCAGATAATCGGCGAGACTTTCATGCTCGTGAATATCGGCCTTATCTCTTTTTCAGCAGCAGCGCAACTGGCTCCGGCACTGATAGGCGCTCTGTACTGGAAAAGAGGAAATGTCGCAGGTGCGATTGCCGGTATTCTTGGCGGATTCATTATCTGGTTCTATACTCTCATGCTCCCTTCCTTCATAAAATCAGGCTGGATAACTTCAGATCTCCTTGAAAACGGGCTTTTCGGGTTATCAATTCTGAAGCCTACCGAGCTGTTCGGTCTCACCGGACTCGGCATGTGGAGTAACTCTCTCTTCTGGAGCATGCTCTTCAATATCGGTGGATACCTGCTCTTTTCCATTCTTATCGAACATAACGAAACCGGCCGCGAGCAGAGTCTTAAATTTACCGAAGTTTTTTCGAATGAACCTCGTCTGGAGTTATGGGAGACAAAACGCCTTTCAAAACCGGTCACCATCATCGAGTTCGTCAATCTGATGGAGAATTTCATCGGAGAGAAAGAGGCCCATGCTGCCATCAGTGAGTATCTTGCCGAGCATGAGATCGATGAAAAAGGGATGGTATCCGAGTTTGAACTCCCGAGCCTGAAAAGATTCGTCGAAAAGACGATAGCCGGTTCAGTCGGATCAGCGGCGGCAAAAGCAATAATCGAGAACTACCTTTCAGATGTCGGGTCCCAGATGGAATCGTTTTATGATGCCTTCAAATCGGTTCGTTCGTCCCTTGAAGAGAGCCGGGAAGCTCTTTATGTAAGGTTGAAATCTTCCGAGATTATGAACCGCTCCAATGATCTGCAGCTGATAATCAAAGAGCTGGCCGATCTTCTTTCAGCCGAGTTCAGGTTTGATCTTATAACAGTCAGGCTTTTCGAACCTGACGGTTCTCTTACGGTCTGCTATGAAAAAAGTCCTTTACCTGGCGGATTTCCACAGTCAAGAAGCATTCGTCCCGAGGACGACTATTTTCTGCACGAACTACTGCTGAGCAGACGGCCCCAGTTTGCAAATGACACCAGAAACCTGAAAAAACAGTGGGACTCCGCTGCAACTCCGCTGGATACTTTCTCTGCTTTTGCGCATATTCCGATTGTCGGGGATGAGGAACCTCTCGGCGTCCTTTCAATATACTCTGTCTCCATCGTGGGGATGTTTACCGAAGAGCTGCTGAACCTCCTCTCAAGCCTCGCCGGTCAACTTGCACTCGCAGTCAAGCTCGTTGACGAACGTGAAGCCCGTGAGAAGGAAAAAAATGCTAAAGATGTCGCTCTCCTCAAAAATGCCGCTGTTATGCATGAAATGGAAATAGCCAAGCAGATTCAGATGTCACTGCTCCCCGAATCCCCGCCGCTCCTGCAGGGGGTACAGATTGCCTCACTTTCAGTCGCAGCCGACCATGTGGGAGGAGACTACTACGACTTCTTCGTTACTGATGACCGGATAATTGACACGGTTATTGCTGACGTATCCGGGCATAATGTCGGAGCGGCACTAATCATGGTCGAGACAAGGTCGGTCCTGAGGGCTCAGATAAACACCAGCAGCAGTCCGGCGAATGTACTGGCCAATCTGAACACGCTGCTTATGAGCGATCTTACGAGAGCAGAACTCTTCATCTCCATGTTTTACGTAAAGTATGATACCTTTACACAATGGTTGACATATTCGAGCGCCGGCCACAATAAACCGGTCATATACAGGATAGCTGATGATCACTGCATAACCCTTGATGCTGAAGGGATGATACTGGGAGTAAAGAATGATGTTATTTTTGAAGACAAATCGATCCTTCTCGACCCGGGTGACATTCTGCTGCTTTATACCGATGGACTTACAGAGGCATCAAACAGTGAGGATGAGATGTTCGGTATCGAACGTCTCAGTACGATTCTGAGAGAACTACACGAAGAGCCGCTTCAGAACATCATTGATACTGTTTACCGGGAGGTCATAAATTTTGCCGAAGGTCTCGCCATATCTGACGATATATCGATTGTTGCAATGCGAGTGGAACATTCTTTTTTTGACCAGGAAGACTAGTCAACCGATACGATCATGTTATAATATTGAAGGAATATTTAAAAACTTTAAAAAGGCTATGATATGAACCTATTAACTGAACAGATTCAGAATACATTTGTCATTCATATTAATGAAGAGAGACTTGATGCTCACAACTCCTCGGATCTCAAACTGGAGGTCCAGAAACTGTTTGAATCGGGAAAGCTGAATCTGCTGATAGACATGAAAGATGTACGTTTTATTGATAGTTCCGGGCTAGGTGCCCTTGTATCAGGATTCAAGAATGCAACATCCGCCCAGGGGACCCTGAAGCTGTCATCGCTTCAGCCGCAGGTTAAATCAATGTTCGAACTTACACGTCTCCACAGGGTATTCGAGATATTTCCGTCAGCAGCCGATGCCCTCAGGACCTGAAACTCAAGAGCTATCATGGAAAACAGAAATATCGAACTGGATATCAAGGTCCCTAACCACACAAAGTACTTGAGCCTTGTCGGGAGAATAGGCGAAGACATTGCCAAGGAAATAGACCGTTATCTCGGAGACAGGGAATCCCTTGCTTATCAGTTAAACCTTGTACTTACTGAGGCAATGACGAACGCTATCAAATATGGAGCGCCTGAAAGCAGCGATGAGAAGGTACACATCCTGATAAATGTTGGTGAAAATGAACTGTCGATAAGAATTTACGACTGCGGGCAGGGTTTTGACATAAACGAGATCCCGACACCGGATTTTGAAAAACTCGAAGACCGCGGGCGAGGCATTTTTCTCATAAGATCATTGATGGATTCTGTCAAGTATGTGAAGGGGAGCGAAGGAAACGTACTGGAGATGATCAAGCATCTGCATTGAACGAGTCCCGCCTTACATATCCTGTGATGATCATTGCAGCACCGAGCAGAAACATCGGCAGACTCAGCAGCTGCCCCATTGTTGCAAATCCCCATAAAAATCCTATCTGTTTATCCGGCTCCCTGAAAAACTCCACGATGAACCTGAACAGACCATAGCCGGCGATCACTGTCCAGAAAAGCGTCCCTTTCGGTGGTTTTGTCAGACTGAGACCCCAGACCACAAGGGAAAGAACAACTCCCTCAAGAAAGGCTTCATAGAGCTGTGATGGATGCCTCGGGAACGGCCCGCCATATGGGAAAACAACCCCCCACGGCTGCTGGGTGACCCTTCCGTAGAGTTCTCCATTGATGAAATTACCCAATCTTCCAAGTCCCAGGCCAACAGGGATAGTCATGGCAATTACATCAGCCATAATCCACAGATCAAGCCTGTTCTTCCTTATGATATACAATCCGGCTATTACCCCTCCGATCAGACCGCCATGAAACGACATCCCACCCTCCCAGACTGCAAAAACCTTGAGAGGATTGGATAGATACCAGCTCAAATTGTAAAAGAGGATGTATCCGCAACGTCCACCTAAAACAACGCCGAGTGCCACCATAAAGACAATATCGGACAGCATTTCCGGGGAGAGAATGATGTCACGTTTTCTCGATTGGGCCTTTATGATGAAGTAGGCGGCAGTGAATCCGAGGATGTACATAAGTCCGTACCATCTGAACTCCAGGGGTCCTATTCTCAAGAAAACAGGGTCGATGTCAGGAAGGATCATTATTAACCTCTATAACAAATTGGCGATGAAGTTCAATTACTAGCCGATACTTACCACGGTGTCAACAATCTCGGCAGCCGCCGGACGATGCGAAATCAGGAGAAGGGTCTTGCTTCCCAGCCTCCTGGCGACTCTTTCAAGAAGCTTCCTCTCGGTACCGGCATCAAGCCCCTCGGTAGGCTCATCCATGATATAGATCTCCGCCTTCTGCAGCAAAGCTCTGGCAACTGCAATCCTTCGGCCTTCGCCACCCGAAACGGCGCTCCCCATTTCGCCGACAATCGTGTCCAATCCTTCAGGCAGCCCCGCGACCCACTCGTCAAGTACGGCATCATATACTGCGCTCGATATCTCTTCCTGACTGGCCGTGGGTCTGGCAACCGTTATATTATCCCTTATTGTCGTGTTGAAGATGTGCGGCTGCTGAGGCACTGCAGAAATAAGCGTCCGGAGTTCGTCTGCCGATAACAGGTCCAGCTCGGCACCGCCTATTGTAACACTCCCTTCGTAATTTCTGAAACGAAGGAGTATCTGCACCAGGGTGCTTTTCCCGCTGCCGCTCCTGCCTGTCAGGACCACCTTGGCTCCCTCGGGGAGATCGAGATTGAAGCCGGTCAATACAGGAGCCGAATTGTCATAGGCAAAGGAGACGTTCCGGAACGAAATGGAGGTGCCGGAAGGCAGTCCATGCGGGTCAGGTGGCTCCGGGACCGGGGGTGCGGCTTCAGACAACTCTGTTATCCGGCGCGCAGACTCCATGGCAGAGGGGAGCATCTGCATGGCCGAGGGCATGCCGCCCGCCGCTTCAAAAACAGCGGCTGAAAAAAGAAGGAGCATGACAAGTTGCGGACCGGTCATTTCCCCCTGGATTACTGCAGCTGATCCTGAGATCAGGACAGCTGCAAGGCCGGCAGATGCTGATAAAATAATACCTGAGGCCGCAAGAGCACCTGCAGAAGCAAGCTTTTCCTGACTGCAGACAAGCCTGTTTGAAAGTGCATCAACCTGCTCCGCGTGTTTTTCGACAGCACCTAACAGTATCAGTTCCGCCCCGCCTGATATCCCTTCAGTAACGAGACTCCGCAGTTCCCCGGCAGAAGCTGCTGAGTCCCTGCCGTGAGCAGCAGAGAGGCGCCGGACGGCCAGAGGGAGAAGCAGCCCTGAAACCACCAGTGAGGAGCAGAGCGCCAACGATGCGGATCTGCTCCAGAATGAAACAAAAAGGATCGCCGCGATCATGGAGATTACCCCTGTCAGAAGCGGGGCGATTATGCGCAGGTAAAGTGTTTCCAGTGCGTCTATGTCGTTGCGGAGCCTCCCGGAAAGGTCCCCGGATGAATAGCGCTCAAGAAGAGCCGGAGAGAGCGGCGCAAGCCTCAGGAACAGCCACAGCCTGAGTCCTGAAATGGCTCTGAAGGCTGCTCCGTGAGTTACCAGTCGTTCCATGTATCGACCAATGGTTCGACTGATCGCAAGGGCACGGATTGCCGCAGAAGGGACAAAGTAGTTGAAGGAAACCTTTGTCACTCCGGCTACTGCCATCGAGGCGATGAACCACCCGGAGACAGCCATCAGCAGGGAGTTTGCGGCTATAGCTGCGACTCCGATCAGGATCCCGGCAGCCATCCACCCCCACTGGCTTCTGACGGCCATGACGATCTTTACCAGCTCACGCATTGCCGGACCCTCGTGTAGGGGACAGAGCTTCAACCCTGCCGTCGACAAGACGGACAACCCTGTCAGCTAATCCTGCCGTTTCTTCCCGGTGGCTTATGATCAGAACTGTGCGCCCGACAGCAAGGGTTTTCAGGGATTCGCAGACTAGAATCTCACTATCCCTGTCGAGTCCCGCGGTCGGCTCATCGAGTATTATCAGGTCGGCACCGCGGAGAAAGACCCTGGCAACTGCCAGACGCCGAAGCTCCCCCCCGGAAAGACCTGCCCCGCGATCTCCAAGCTGGCAGTCAAGTCCGGCAGGCAGTCTTTCCACGAAAGAGAGTGCCGCAGCGGAATCAAGGGCTTTACGGATAGACAGATCGTCAACAGCAGTCAGACCGATGGCAAGATTATCCCTTATGCTGGCGCAGAAGAAAAATGGTGATTGCGGGATCCAGGCAACACGACTGCGCCAATCCGAAGGGTTTATCAGGCACAGGTCTGTGCCGTTTACTGTCACCCTCCCTTCCTGAGGAGAAGCAAGACCGAGAAGAAGCCAGGCAAGAGTCGATTTTCCCGACCCGCTTTCTCCCACCAGAGCTGTAATCGTTCCTGACGGGAGGACAAGATCAGCTCCGGCAACACCGCCCCGGCCTGAAGGGTAACGGAAAGCAGCTTTCTCATAGGCAATTGACAGTCCGCCGGAAGGAACAGGAAGAGTGCCGCTAACATGTTTTTCCGAACTATCAGAAGAAAGCAGGGTCACAATCTTTTCCGCTGCTGCTACTCCCTGCAGCCGCGAGTGATAGGAGAGTCCGAGCGTGCGGAGAGGCAGGTAAAACTCAGGTGCAGCAATCAGAATAAAAAGTCCGTCAACCAGCTCAAGCTCTCCGCCAAGAAGCCGGAAGCCCACAATGACCGCAACAACAGCAGTGCCGACCGTAGTAAAAAACTCCAGAGTGAATGCAGAAAGAAATGCGACTTTGAGAACTGACATGGTAGCAAGGCGATACTCTTCAGAAACACGGGAAACTGCATCTGCTTCACGCTTGACGGCACTGCATATTTTCAAATCAGGAAGTCCGCGGATCAGATCAAGTAGATGTCCCGACATTATTCCAAGGCGGCCCCACTGCCTTCTGTTCAGCTCTTCAGCCCCTTTTCCGATTAGTATCATGAAGAGAGGGATGAAAGGCGCCGAAAAAAGAAGGACCAGCCCGGCACGCCACTCAACAGGAATCACAAAAAGGAGGCAGAGAAGCGGCATAACTGCAGCCAGTGCAAGATTAGGCAGAAACCGGGAAATGTAGGGGTCGAGCGAATCAATCCCTTGAGAAACTGCTTCGACCAGTGAACCGGTGTCCATCGACCTTGCCTGCGGAGGGGAAGAAATTATGCGCCGGTAGAGCCGGCTCCTCACCGTTGTCTTCACTGCAGAAGAAGCGGCAGCTGCAAACTTTTCGGAAAGCATGGAAAGAGTGCTTCTGATGAACGCTATGCAGATCACCCAACCTGCCAGTGGGATAATTACACTCATATCAGAGTGTTTAATAATGGTCATGTGACAGGCTGTGGCAAGCACTCTCGCCTGAATGACGGTAAATACCCCCCCCAGAACGGCAAGAATGACCGAGACCAGCAGAGTTCGGCGAAGAGCCAAAGCCTCACCGAAAAGCCACTTTTCTCCACGATTATCGTTGTATGGCAGATTATTATTCATACGAGGATTAAACAGAAATTATCATTGAAGGAGTGACGCCATGGAAAGGATTTCAAGCTTCTTAAGTTCATCGGCATCCAGACGATACACAGTTTTGCAGAATTCACACTTGACCTCTGCAAAGCCATCACTTTCACGTAGTTCCCGAAGACCGGTCTCACCAAGCGAGTGGAGTACCCGTTCGACCTTTTCCTTGCTGCAACCGCACCGGAAAATTAGTGGTCTTGATTCGAGCCGGTTGAAAGGGATATCGCCCATAATGGAAGAGAGAAGCAGGTCAGTCCCCCCTTTTTCCAGAAGTTCAGTAATCGGTTGAAGTGATTCGATCCCCTTTAGCAGTACAGAAATCTCTGATTCATCAGCTCGTGGAAGAGCCTGAACCAGAAAACCGCCGCATGATGCCAATAAACCGTCTGGAGCAAGAAACGCACCGACTCCGACCGCTGAGGGAATCTGTTCTGACTCCGTCAAATAGTAGGCAAGATCTTCACCTATCTCGCTGCTAAGCAACTGCACAGTGCCGTGATAAGGCTCTCCACCGATGCCCAGATCCCTGGAAACGGTCAGAAAGCCGGCCCGCCCAAGAACTTCAGGTACGTTCCATCTGCCATTGACAGGAGCTGCTTCAGCTGAAGGGTTTGCAACTGTGCCACGAACCGCACCGTCACTGTCAGCTTCAATAATCATCTTCTGCATCGGGCCATTGCCTTCAAACTTCATGGCAACCCGCTGACCCGGCTTGAGCAGTGCACCCATCAGCGAACCGGCAGCTATCCCCCGTCCAAGCGCTACACTCACGGTAGACGATGCTTCCTGGAGCCTTATTATCTCCCCGGCAAGAGTGGAAGCAGAGCAGACAATAATGCGAATCCCGCCTGAGGAGGTAATAGCCCGGAGATAATGGTCATCAGTTTTCATCAAGACCCCTTATCATGTCAGTAAACTCGAAACGTCCTCTCAGAATTTGTAATGAGCTTCAACAACTGCAAGATTATTGGTACGGCCGAGATTGTCCTGCAGGTTGAGGTTGTTAATTTTTTCCCAACCATATGTCAGTTTCATATCCAGCTTTTCAGAAAGTGGAATTGCCCAGAAAGCACGCAGAGCGTTCTTTCGTTCCAGAGCCTGATTGTCGATACGCCCCCTATTACCTCTGGCAGTATACATATAGTCTGCTCCGGCATACCCCCTGGCATTGAACCAGTGCCTGTAACGGAAAAAGAAATCTTCAGTCGCTCCACCCTGAGAATGGCCTATCGGCATCCCCTCATAAATATACCCTTCAGTAAATTGGCTGTGAGAGTAAAGAATGTTATTTCCGAGGAAATACTCGAACCTGAAATCATTCTTGCCGTCATCAGTCAATCTTGGGATGTAAATACCTGCCAGGTAACTCTCGACAATCGGCCAGAACTTTGCCGCATCTTCACCGGAAACCTCCCAATATGCCTCACTGTTCCTGAGAAAGGGCATCCGCCAGCGAAGTTCAAATCCACCGAGACTGTTCGAGTTGTCCTTGTTCGTGCCGCCGACAAGTCCCTGAACATTATCATATAATGAGTTGTCGACACCTGGGCCACCCTGCTGTCTTCCCAGATTGATTCCAATCTCAAAAGAAGGGACCGGCTTCAGAGAAGCCTTGATAGCATAAAACCAGGGCTGACGCTCGCCAGTGGAAGTCATAACCTTGTCAAACTGTGAAACTATAAGCGCAAGCTTAAGTTTTCCCAGAAAACCTGCATCCAGGGGCTCAGGGTTTGACAGTTTAACCAGGTCGAAGTTGTCGGCATTATTCGAAAGGGTCAGTGCGCCACGCTCACCGAAACCGAGCCAGTTTGAGTCGCGCCCGACCTCCAGCTCAAGCGAACCCCCTCCGATCTTTACATACCCTTTATTGAGCCTGCCTCTGAGCAGGCCGTCAGTAGAGATAAAATCAGGTTCAACGAGAACGGATAAGTGCTGCCCGAAATTGGCCTCTCCAGTGAGTCTTGCATCAAGACTGCTCCCTTCATTGTACCGAATGCCTTCATTGTTTTCAAAGAGAGGAGTACCCTCCGAACCTCGCTGATTTACAATAGTCGGATATGGATTTACCGGACGAAGGCCGGACCCTATTCCCAACACGCCCTCACCGCCGGGATCATGAACAGGACGGTCATAGTTTCGAGGAGCCCCGCTTAAATAGATGTATCTGACGGTAACATTAGTCAGAGGAGCGACATCAAAGAGAGGAGCTTCAGCAGGTTTGTCGAGCAGAGAAAGTTCACGCTTCAAGTAAAGGCGTAGTTCATTAAAAAGGTCCTCTTCAAACGATGATAAACCGCCACTTTTGCTATTTGACTCGGCCTCAAGCAGAAGTCTGGCACCTTCGCTTTTAGTAATAGGTTTCATGCCAACAAAATCAGATGAGATGAGACCAAGGGCAGCAAGTTTTTCCAGTTGGGAGTAAACAGGAGACCCGACCGGAATATTTGTGGAAGAAAGTGCAAAAAGATCCACGGGAAGAGACATCATAAGCAAAACTGCAAAAACAGAGAAATAGCGTGTAATCATTTATGTAGCTTCCTTAACTGATAAATTTCGGAATGGCAGGAGAAAAATGATGAAGGTTCAGCGGGCGTGATGGTTATTCAGAAATGGTGAATCTCCAGAGTGTGACCGAGAGTTATTTGTTACAATATCGCATAGTTTCATGCACGCTTTTGCAAATGAATTACTTTTCTTTCTTCAACCGGGAACAGATCAGGCCTTACCCTCTGGAAAGAATGGGGTGCATCTCCATTGAAATGATATGACGGTTTGAATTCGGGAACAATTCGTTTAAGAGAGGCTATCGAATCAGGTACGTTTTCTGTGCGAGCAGAATTGTAGAGAACATCAAGTTCTTGCTGTACAGACTCCATACTGATATAAACCGGGGCAAGGACTCGGATCTTTTCATGCGATGTAGCAAGTACACCTTCACCTTCTATAAGTAACTCCTCAAAAAGTTTTTCTCCTGGTCGTAAACCGGTAAAGATGATGTCTATATCCTCATATGGGGTAAGCCCGGATAACCTGATCAACTCTTCAGCCAGATCGAGAATCCTTATCGGGTCTCCCATATCCAGAACCAGTATCTCGCTGTTACCACCCATACCGCCAGCCTGAAGAACAAGCAGAGTAGCCTCAGGAATGGTCATGAAGTAGCGTATGACTCTCTTGTCCGTAACAGTCACGGGCCCACCTACTGCGATTTGCTCTTTGAACAGAGGGATTACGCTGCCGTTACTGCCGAGAACGTTACCGAAGCGTACCGTAGTGCACTTTGTCTTGAAGTACCTTGATACTGACTGCACATATATTTCTGCAACCCTTTTTGTCGCCCCCATTACATTTGTCGGGTTTACCGCTTTATCAGTTGAGATCATGACGAAATTTTCTGCTTTGCACTGGCAAGCAGCATCAACAACATTTTTTGACCCGAATACATTGTTGAGAACTGCCTGAGCAGGATTATACTCCATCATCGGTACATGTTTGTATGCTGCTGCATGGAATACAACCTGAGGCAGAAACTGATCAAACGCACTAAACACTTTTTCCCGGTCACGTACATCAACTGTCAAGGGAAGAAAACGTATCTCTGGAAATCTTGCGGTCAGCTCTTTCTCTATTTCGTACAGCGGTGTCTCTGCCTGGTCAATCAGTATAAGCTTCTCGGGATGAAAAAGCGCGACCTGGCGGCAGATCTCGCTCCCTATACTTCCACCGGCTCCAGTCACAACAACGCGTTTACCGGCTAGATACGATCCGATAAGTTCCTTGTCGAGCATCACCTGATCGCGGCCCAAAAGATCCTCGATATCGACCTTCTTGATCTGGGAAACTGAAATATTTCCATTTATGAGATTACTGATACTGGGAAGAGTTCTGAAGGTCACATTTTCATTCTTGCAAGAGTCTACAACCTGCCGCAAAGCCTTTCCATCAACAGAAGGCATGGCAATAATTACGTCCTCAATTTCATTGGAACGAATAAGCGAGCTCAACTGCTTTGTTCCACCTAAAACCAGAATCCCGTGAAGCTTCAGACCCCGCTTTTCAACATCATCATCGATAAATCCGATTACATTATAAGCAGAGTGCGGGTGACGACGTATCTCCCTAAGAAGCATGCTGCCGGCTTCACCTGCCCCGACTATGAGCGTTCTTGGCCCCTCGGAGCTGCTTCCTACCCGGTAGTTCTCCCTGTAAAGACGCCAGATTAGGCGGCTCCCTGCTAGAAATGAAAATAACAGAATCGCGTCCATAAGAAAAATCGAGCGCGGGATGGGAGCAAATTGCCTCAGGTAAAAAACTGTAAAAACAGCCAGGATAGAAGAGAAAACCACCCCTTTGAACATCTCGATGGCATCCTGAAGTGAGGCATATCGCCAGATGTTAAGGTAAAATCCCGTAGAAATGAATACCAGGGGCTTAACAATAAGGACTACAATCAGACACTCTTTGAAGAGCTCAACTTCAGCTGGAGGAATTGCAAAATCAAATCTGAGGAGGAAAGAGAAGCAGAGAGCCGAACTTATAAGCAGCAGGTCAAACAAAAAAACCAGCATCCGTCTTCTAGTTAGCATAGGTTTTGAAACCTCATTTTGGGCTGAAGCAGAGCATAGACAATAGAACAAAGCTATATTTTTATCAAGGAGATAAAGAATATTTCTGAACCAACATTTATTATTCTAAAACCAAGCTCATTAGCAATTCAAGATCCAGCATTCAAGATTAGAGTCAATGGGAGACGCCTTCCCTTTTTAGCACCTTAACGAAAGTCATGAAGATGATTCTTATATCAAGAATAAATGAATAATTCTTGAGATAGTATTCGTCAAAATTGACCTTAATTGGAATTGGCAACTCATCACGGCCGTTAATCTGCGCCAAGCCAGTCAAACCTGGAATTAAAAGATGCACTCCTTTTGCTGTTCGCAAGGCAATCAAGTCATCTTGATTAAACAATGCCGGGCGCGGTCCGACGATGCTCATGTCGCCGATTAGAATGCTCCAAAGCTGTGGCAATTCATCTAGGCTTGTTTTGCGCAAAAATTTGCCAATTGGAGTAAACCAGTGATCGGCATCGCCAAGAAGATGGGTAGCAACTGCTGGCGTGTCGGTACGCATGGTGCGGAATTTCGGCATTTTAAAGAGGATGTTGTTTTTGCCTACACGGTCGGACCAGTAGAAAATCGGGCCTGGTGAGGTAAGTTTGACAAGCAAGGCAGTAATCAGCATCGGAATGGCAAGGAAAATAAACGCCGTGAATGAGCAGATGAAGTCAAAGGGACGTTTCATGAAATTTGCCTATTGAACCATTTCGAAGTTTCATTGAGGCCCTCTTCCAAGGTGAATGGGGGCACCCATCCTAATTCTCCTCTAATCTTTGAACTATCCACCGTCAACGATCCCATTAGGCGATTCACTACACTGCTCTTGCCCGTCAACTTGCCCGCAAGACACATGAATGACACTGGCACAGAAAATAGCCTGGCAGGTACACTCAGTGATTTGGCTGTGCGCCGGATCAAATCAGGGGTAGATACATCCTCTCCGTCACACAAAAGATAGGTCTGACCGGCTGCGACGGGATGTATAGCACAGATTGTCAAGGCATCAACCAGATTGCCGACATAGATCAGGCTGCGTTTATTTGTTACGGATGAAAGCGGAAGCGGGATACTTTTTGAGACAATGCGGAGCAGGGAAAGAAAATTTCCGGGATTTCCAGGGCCGTAAACGAGCGGTGCACGGATAACAACAACTTCCATGCCAGTCTGTTTTGAAATTTCATTCAGGGCAAGTTCAGCCTCATATTTTGAGACAGAATAGGGATTATGTGGATTCGGTTTATCAGATTCCTTGTAGGATTTATCGCCAGAATTATCGCCGTTTACACCAATTGTGCTCAGGAAAACGAAGCGCTTCACCCCAGCCTTGGCTGCCTGACGCGCCAAACGTTCAGTGCCGTTAAGGTTAACCTTGCGGAATTCCTGCAAGGGATCTGCTGCAGTTTCCTCCATAATATGGACGCGGGCAGCCAAGTGAATAACAATGTCAACATCCTGCAGGGATTTCGTATAGTCGCTGGACTCAGAAAGGGGTTCTACGATAACCCGCTCAGCCACTGCAGGCAAATGTCCGGCATCCTCCCCGACCAAGACAGCGGCATCCAGCCGGACATCCTCAAGCAAAAGGCGTTTGATTAGGACAGAACCGACAAAACCGGTTGCGCCTGTAATGAATACTTTCATGCTCATGGGCTCCGCCACAGATTACCGACATCATATTTGCTGATAATAGAAATTCTTGAGGGAATCATATAAAAGGTCTGCCGTGAAATATGTTTCCACTCTTTCCTTAGCGTTAACACCTAGTTGTTTACGTAATTCCAGGTTTTCAATGATGCGTAACATTTCCCCAAGGAATTTATCAAGATCCCCAACAGGAAATAATACGCCCGTTTTCCCGTCCAGAACAGAATCCGTTAGGCCGGAAATATTGGACCCTATGGTTGGTATCCCTAATGCAGCCGCATCAATAACTATTGAACCAAAGCCCTCCCGGTAACTGGGAAGACATAGAACATCAGTTAAAGCCAAATATACTTCATGATTATCAACAAACTCAACATCAATCACATTTAAAAAAAACTCCGGGCTAGTTGCACGCAGTTTCATAATTTCACCATCTTCGTCTGGCCCAATGAACAACAGCTTAGTATTCCTTGGAGAAACTTTCTGAAGAGATGAAAATGCCTTTAACATGTCAATCGCGCCCTTATCTCGGGTTTTTCTAGCAATATAGGTAAATATGAAATCGCCCTTTGCAATGCCTAGACTGTTTCGGAGCCGTATTGCTGGTTCCGCAAGTTTATTCAAATCAAAACGCGTAGTATCAATTCCAGATAATGAGCCATGCAACAAAAAAGGAAGTGGCTTGCCCTTGAACGATATCTTGTTATCGTACAAAAAAGCAGATTGTGAGGCGCTATCCGTAAGACACACGGTGTTTAACAAGTTAGTTAAGAAATCAGAATAACGCAATAAAATGCGCTTGATGCCTCGTTGCGTTGCCCAGATTTGACCCGTGAATGTGTGAATGCGCACAGGTATTCTACAAATAAATCCAGCAATGGCAGCAATCAGTCCGGCCTTTGGCATCAATGAATGAACAATATTGGGTCTGTACTCAAGAAAGAACCAACAGAGTGCCAATAGTGCCCATAAATCAGAAAAAGGCGTTGCTTTCCTCTCGATATTAATATCTTTCCACTTAATATCGGGATAAGCTATGCTAAATTCTGAAACGCCACGCCCCACGACACAAACTTCAAAATCTGCAGGCATTCTTTTCAGTGTGTTGGGCAAATGACACTTCACCACATATGGGACCGTGATTACAATAACGACCTTTAGCTTAGTTTTCATAGAGTTAAACCTTCGTAGCAAAATAAAGAGACTACAAGTGCTACCGACATCACAACACTGACCTGCTTGTGCAACGGAAAAACGAAATTGCCACGTGTATCTTCATTGGTTATGCTTCCAAGCAAGAATTAATTGCTGCAAACCATCCTCCATCTGAACAGGATGTGTATAGTTCAGCGATTGCTGAATGTGCCTTGTCGAATAAACTGCGCGGTTTGTCAAGGCATCTAATCTCGAGGTCGTGAGCGGGAACCCCGGCAGTTTTTCGAAACACTTTACCGCCAAACGAACCGGCATTTCAGGAAATCTCAATCGTGGTACCTGCTTGCCTAGCGCTTCTGCAATAACAGCAACAAAGTCTTCCAACAACCGGTTATCTGATAAAATAAATGTGTTACCTTTTGCCTCCTCCATCGTCGCACAGCGTACCAAGCCGTCTACAACGTTATCAACATAAATGTAATTTGCCGAAGCGCCAACATCGCCGACAAAAAAGAACAAGCCCCTTGATATCATGGAGACCAACTGAAACAACGATTGATTCGGCATGGTAGGGCCAAACACGTTAGAAGGACGCAGAATCGTGCTAGTAAATAAACCACGGTCTGCAGCTGCAGTTACAAGACGGTCTGACTCAGTCTTGGTAATTTCGTATTGATTGTTCGGATTTAATGGGCTCTCTTCAATAACAACACCTTTCGTCACCCTTCCATATGCACCCGTACTGCTCAACTGGACCCAATGTCCTATAGATTGGGACGCCGCGGTGATCAGTCGCTGTGTCCCAGCCACATGTAATGCATGCATGCGTATCGGGTCAATAATCTCGCCGGCACAGTGGAACAGGACATCCGCCCCTTTAACAAATGAATAAAGATCAGCAGAATCATCAATTAAATCGCCTTGATGGAAGGTAATTCCATCTGGCAATTCTTTTTTGGCGTTTAGACTGCGGGACAACAATCGAACACTATCACCACGCGACAAAAGGTGTAGCGCTAATCGAGTTCCGATAAATCCAGTACCGCCAGTGATTGCCACTATCATTAAATTATCCTTGTATCATAAATATGTACCAAAAAAGAAGGCTGACACGAGCAGGTCACGTAACAAACTAGTGTTTATCAGGAAAATGAAACGTTGCCGCAAGGTTTTGTCCAGGTGACAACTAACCGCTTAAAATACTTAACAATGGAAAACACGGTTGCCGCAACAAACAAAAACGAGTTAATGCTCTTTGCATGGTATAGGGCAACAATATTGCTCAACTCACCTTTCTCCATTTCCCACAACTGCGCACTCATCCCGCCTTCTCCATACAGTGCTTTGTGTACATATGCGAGGGTACTTTCAATGCGCATAACCGGCAATCTAGCAAAAGCGATCTGCTGCCATAGAAATATATCTTCGCAATAACGTTTGTTTTGAGTAAATCGAAATGGAATGTCTCGCTTGAGCATTACCGTCGGAGTCGAAAAGCTGCTTTTAAAAATTAGACTGGTCGCACTGATTTTGGTGACTTCAGGAGTCAATGGAATCTTGGGCGGAATCCCACCATCAGCCAACGAAATACATAGATGCCCTGATATAGCAACCCCAGTATTGCCTTGCATAAACTCATACTGGATACGAACTTTCTCCGGATGCCAACTATCATCTGCATCCAAGAAGGCCAGGTAAGGATAGCTTGCCGCATTCCATCCAGCATTACGGGCGCATGCCGGACCACCATTAATATTCAATGTCAGAATCTTAACCCAGCCCCGATGTTCTTCCTCAAGATTTCGTAAAATCCTGGCTGTATCATCGCCACTGCAATCATCAACAAGAATAACTTCTGCCGGAATGCTGGTCTGCCGCAGCACTGAATCTATAGCGCGACCGATGGTATTCGCACAACAAAAACAAGGGATTATGACACTTACTGGGACAATATTGGCGGAGTCCAGTTGAAGAGAGAATCGTTCATCTGTCATCGACACTCCAAGGTGAAAATGCTTAGCCCTGTTATTATGCAGTAAACATCATAATCAATGAATTCAACCCACGCAATGCCATTTTACGATCTTTAACCTGGGCTCTCTTGCGGTGTACCCTTTCGGATGCCACCGCTTAACCGCGTAGATGATGGCTTGAATT
>JBGQLM010000027.1:0-33354 GCA_041500085.1 Geobacteraceae bacterium | reverse complement strand
GTCAAACACGGCTCGACGATACTTCGCAGGTAATACAAAATGGTACAGAAGTACCGTAACGTTGTGGCTCTTATGGATGTAATTGCTCATCCATACAATCTACGCCGCAAGCGGCGGGGAATTCAACCCTAAGAGATTAAATTTACCATATTTAATCTGGAGTTCAACTTGCACATTCAATTAATTGAATAAAAGAAATCTTTACTTGTAAAACGCCATTTGATTTGTTATCCTCTCACTGGCAATCATTGATATTAACCGCCTATAATTACGGAGAAAATAAATGTCTACTGGTTTTGATTTCAAGAAGTTACGACGACTGATCATGATCCATGTAGTGGTACAGGTCATACTTGTCTTACTTCTGATTTATATCGCCCTCCTATTTCAGGCAAGTCTTGGTCCTCTTTTCTGGAAAAGCACCATAATCACCCTGATAATTCAGTTGGTGAACTTCTATCCGGTAAACTTCTTTGCGAACAAGGAAGCAAAACGCGAGATAGCTTCAGTTGCCTTCAACCTCACCCAGGAAGAGTTCAAATCACTGCGAACTAAACGGATTATAGGTGAAGTAATCAAAATGTCTGTATTCGCCTTTTTCTTAATCTTTGCATTAACCTTCAAGGGAGCACCAACCATCATAGCCACCAGGTTCACCTACAGCCTGATATTCTTCAACTTCATACTGACCTACCTTACTTATTTCCAGTGTTTCAACTTTGCGGTAAAACGGGAGATGAAGGAACGAACCTAGAAAAACTCCTGAAGTCTTTTCAGCACCTCTTTTCCTTCAGCCGACACGATTTCAAGATCCGGCAGGGATCTCAGGAACAGTCTCCCGTACCCTCTGGACAGAACCCTGCTGTCCAGAATCAGTACCGCCCCCCTGTCCCCCTTGCTCCGTATCAGCCTGCCGAAACCCTGCTTGAATTTGATAACGGCCTGAGGAACCGTGTACTCGATGAACGGGTCGCCTCCGGATGCTGCAATATGCTCGGCTCTGGCTTCAAGTACCGGCTCGGTCGGCACCCGGAAGGGTAATCTCGTGATAATTACCAGCTCGAGCGCCTCACCTTGGACATCAACACCCTCCCAGAAAGAATCCGTCCCGAACAGCACCCCTCCTTGACTGCTGCGAAATCTGGTCAGCAGAAGATGCCGGTTCGCCTCACCCTGCCGCATCGGATGAAGCCCCATATTTTCAAGACTTGGTGCGATCCGGGTGTAAACCTTCTTGAGCAGGTCGTAAGATGTAAAGAGTACGAACCCCTTTCCTTGTGATATCGAAAGGCTTTCAAGAATAAACAGGGAAGCCGCCGCTTCAAAATTCCGGTCTGATGGCTCGGGCATATCCGCCGGGACCCCGGCAAACGCCTGGCTTCTGTAATCAAATGGAGATGCAAGCTGAAGCTCGGTCACCCTGACGGACGGAAGAAGACTGATTCCACACCGCTGTGACAGGTAGTGGAATCCGTCGCCAACCGCGAGAGTTGCCGAAGTGAGCACCACAGTACGGAACTGATCAAAAAGGGCTTTTTTCAGCGTAGGGGCAACATCAAGAGGAGAACTGCATATTCTGACCGTGAGCCCTTTCCCCCATTTCTTCATCTCGAACCATCTACATACAGAGTCGTCAACAGCTACGAAGTGGAAGAGCGCTCTGGCAACCCCCTCGATCCTTCCCGTAATCCCCCTGATATCCGTAACAACCCCGGCGATTCGCTCAGCCGGTTTTTCCGGCAGATTGACAATGCTCTTCAGTAGCTTGCCTAAAGAAGCTGAATAACTCTGGAGTTTGTCAGCTAAAGATCTGATACGCTCACCAGACTCCTCCCAGAAATCGGTTGCCTGTACAGAAGGGGTAAGCCTCAGCTTCAGCTCCCCGCCCCTGCTGTCAGCGTGCTTGAGATGCCCCGTTAGCGCAAAGCCTATCGCGTCCATCTCCTTGGTGACAGTTTCGACCAGACCCGGAAGAGGCTGCAGCAGCTCCTTTTCCAGAAGCATGGCTATCTCCTGGTACAGGGCATCGAATCCTTCCGGCATCTCCGTTGCCAATGAAAAGGACATTTTTGGCAGAAGACCGCGCTCCGGCTTTCTCGGGTGCTGCAGTTTGCCGAATAGCTTTATCAGGGATTGCCGGGTGATCTGGGACGAAAGATGACCGGTTGCGACATCCTCAAGATGGTGGGCTTCATCTATTATCAGACGCTGAAATGGTGGCAGAATCGCGGTTGAGCTAGAACCGGTCTGCTGCCTGAGCGCCAGATCAGCCATGAGCAGAGCATGATTGACTATTAGCAGATCGGCACCGGCGGCACTTCGCCTCGAGTTGTAGTAATAACATTTACCGTAGTAGCTGCACTTCACTCTGGCACACTGGTCACCTTCGCAGCAGACCTCTTCCCACACTTCGTCCTTCGGGATGAATCCCAGATCGTCCCGGGCTCCGGAAGTGGTATTCGCGCACCATTCTATAATCGCCTTAAGCTCGTTTTTTTCATCATGGAAAAGCCCCTGCTCATCCTTCTGCGCCTGGAGCTTCCTTAGGCAGAGATAGTTACCGCGACCCTTGATCAGGGCGGCCCTGAAGCTGATTTTCCCGTACTTCTGCAGGAACGGTATATCCTTTCCGGTAAGCTGCTCCTGCAGATTGATGGTGTTGGTGGAAATCACTACCCGTTCGCGATTGCGCTTTGCCCATATTGCGGCCGGCAGGAGGTAGGCAAGCGACTTCCCGGTCCCGGTACCGGCCTCGATCATTGCGACCCGGTCGCCGTTGAAAGCCTCAGAGACGGCAAACGCCATCCTTGTCTGTTCGGCCCTGTGCTCATATCCGAAAAGGCTGGCAGCCAGAAAACCTTCGGGACAAAAGTAAGAGTCGATTTCGGGAAGAGAGAGATATTCGACCTTCTTGCGCACAAAAGGGGAAACTGCCTGATACGTCTGCTCGACCTGATTGTCTACAATATAGAAACCGACGCCCTGATTACCCAGAATTGCGGCTATCTCCAGATCAGCACGGGAAGGGGTGAGGTTTCCTGAGGGGTGGTTGTGAATGACTACATCGCCAAATGACACGTTGATCATTATGGCAGCAACGGCATCCCTGCTGCCGCGGGCCAGAGCCTCGACGCCGACGACTACCTGCGATTCGTCAGTCTTGCCGAGGAAAAAGACTTCATTACCGCCACAGGCGGCTATCTCATCACGGATTTTCCGGACAGCATTTTCTGAAAAAAGACGCTTCATAGATTGAAAACTACTCTCATTCATAACCTGTGGGCAATTAAAAAAAGGATTAATATTGCCCAAGGATAATTGCGGTCCCGTAATTGCATTACATTTTGTTTATTATTGATTATTCATGTTTCACTGCAATTTGTAATGGTTTTCTTACTGACCTGAAACAGTGGAGATAAGTCAAATGGCTACAACTCCGTCAGATTACGTCTCTTTTTTCCGTCCGGGTAATATCGTGAATATCGGAATTGATCTCCCGGACAAAATATTTGCCGAAGATGTCGCAACAGTCATTTCATCTGACACCGGAGAGATCCTGCTGCAGCTCTGCGGAAGCGGCTTTCCCGATCATCTTCCTATCACGGCAGGATCAAGGGTGCTGATAACCCAGGGAGAAGGACGCTCTCTTTTTCGCTGCTCCGCTCAGCTTAAATCGGGAAAAGCAGGTACGCTCAGGATTGAACTCCCTGAAAGAATAGTGGTCAGCGAAAGACGCGAATATATGCGGATTGATGTGACTCTGAAGGTCAACTACTCTATTCCGAGTAGCCAGAATATGAGCAGGATCATTTCTGAATGGGACTCCATGAAAGAGTGCAAGGAAGGGTGCGAGGAAGAATCCTTTGTGGCATTTCCTCCGGGAGAGTGCCGTGTCAACCTCAGCGGCAGCGGCCTCCGCTTCAAGATTCCGGACTGCCTCTCATACGGAACCCTCCTTCACCTGAAAATCGATCTGCAGGGAGAAGGACCTGAGCATATACATGCTGTGGGATCAATTATACGTACAAAAGAGCTGTTGGCGGAGATGGACCGCGCAGAATACTACTCGACTTCCATGTCTTTCAGAATGATAGAGAGCAATGACAGGTCAAGACTGATTAAATATATCCTTAACGAGCAACGGAAAACCATGATGCATAAGCAGGAAAACTATCTTTGATCCGGCGAAAGACCGTTATCTCTGAATCGGAAAACCGTTGCGATACCACCCGGCAATACCGTCCTTCATATTGTAGACCTCAGGATACCCACTCCCTGAAAGAGCCTGAGCCACGACGCGGGAACGCGACCCGACGGCGCAGTAGACGACGACAGGCCGATTTCTGGGGACTTCATTAAGCCGTTTCTCGATCGTATCGATCGGAATCAGTACAGAGCCTGGAATAAACCCCTGGCTTCGCTCCTGTGGCGTCCTGACATCGAGGATAAAGGCATTCTTGTTCTTGCTGATGATCGCTTTTGCTTCGACTGAAGTTATATCCTTTGAAAAGGCTGCCGATACTGTTGCTGCCGTCAATAGCAGTAAAAAGAGCACTCCGTAAAATCTCTTCATCAACTGATCTCCTACATTCTAAATTTCAAGAGTATATCCTACCATGGCAATCTGAAACTCTTTCGGCAGCTCCCGGGAAAGCCTTGCTGCAGCGGCAAAACCGGTGCAGTGTGACACAGCAAGTTTCCTGATCCCGGCCTTCCTGACGACATCTACCGTTTGCTCAAGCTGCTCCTGCCCGCAGAAACCGAGATGTGTTCCGCCTATCATGGCATATATGTCTCTCCTGCCGTTCTGGTAGGCAATATGTTGATAGTATTCACCAGACCGGCATGACAGCAGCCGAGGAGTACCACCAGTCCCTTTGCGGTTTCAATTACCAGAGACTGGTCGTCGGGTGTTGCATCAAGTTCCTGTCCGGTGCAATCGCAGAAGATCCCCTGGTCTCCGGTTTCGAATCGGGTGGCCCTCGGAACTTCTCCGGTCAGCATGATCCCGGGGGAAATTTCCCGAAAAAAGTTCGATAGATTGAAGGTCGCTCCTGCCCCTTCATATGCAGACTTCTCAAAAGGAATCCCTATCGGATAACACTCGCCGGTATCCTTGACCCGGTGCCTTGAGTCGAAGACAGCTTCGTGAGCAAATATCTCCATGCCGCCAAACTGTTGCAGAAGCGGCATCAAACCGCCTGTGTGGTCATGATGTCCATGAGATATGACGACTTTGCCGACCCGTGAAAGATCTTTCCTCAGCCTGGCGGCATTATGCAGCAGAGTGAACCCCTGGCCGGTGTCAAAGAGGATCGGCTCGGCCTCCTTCCGCTCGATCAAGGCGGCAAAACCGTGTTCACCCAGAGTTCCGGAAACCGGTCCCACGCTGTTGTCGCAGAGCACGGTAATTCGTACGCTCATTTCCCGCAGCAGCTCCTTGGGAATTTCGGCACACCGAGTTTTCCAAGGATGTTGAACATCGGGCAGAACTGGGTAAATCCGGACTGGAACAGGTTCAGCCCGACAAAGCCGGTAAACCAGAGCCAGTTTGGAGAGTGGAAATGTGCCAGAAGCAGGGACACCAGCACGAAGCTCCCGGCAACAATTCTAACGATCCGCTCGACATAAAACTCCTCTTTCATAGAGACCACCTTGTTATTTAATTTAATGCATATATAAAATACCATATATCTTTTAGGGGAACAATATATTTTCCAGGTTGCATTTTTTGTTGAAATCCGGATAGATACAGATACAATCTTTCTTCTGGAGAATTTTATGTCAATAGCTGAACAGGTACGAGAAATTGCGATCAAGGCCCATCAGGCCTCGATTGCCATGGCAAAGCTTTCATCCGGGGCAAAGGACTCCCTTCTCCATGCCATGGCGGCCGCACTTGTCGCTTCAACCGAAGAGCTGGTCGCAGAAAACGCCAAGGATCTTGCCACCGGTGCAGAAAAGGGACTCTCTGCAGCCATGCTCGACAGGCTCATGCTCGACCGCAAACGGATCAAAGAGATGGCCGACGTCCTCGTCGAAGTGGCTGCCCTACAGGATCCGGTTGGAGGAGTCGACCGAATGTGGCAGAGACCCAACGGGCTCCAGGTCGGCAAGATGCGGATTCCGCTGGGTGTGATAGGGATTATCTATGAAGCACGGCCCAATGTCACTGCCGATGCCGCGGCACTCTGCCTGAAAGCGGGCAATGCCGTCATTCTTCGCGGCGGCTCCGAAGCCATCAACTCGAACCGGGCTATCGCACGGATCCTTCGAGATGAGATGCATAAGGCAGGTATCCCCGAAGATGCACTGTCGCTAATCCCGTTCACGGAACGTGAAGGGGTTCTTGAGATGCTGAAGCAGGAAGAGCAGATAGATCTCATCATTCCTCGCGGCGGCGAGAGCCTGATCCGGTTTGTCGTCGAGAATTCGCGCATTCCGGTTATCAAACACTACAAAGGCGTCTGTCATATCTTTGTCGACGCAGCGGCAGACATCCCGATGGCCGGAAAGATCGTTGTGAACGCCA
Source organism: Geobacteraceae bacterium (assembly GCA_041500085.1). GTDB lineage: Bacteria > Desulfobacterota > Desulfuromonadia > Geobacterales > DSM-12255 > VEOV01. Next base: position 26,822 of record JBGQLM010000027.1, on the reverse strand, counting down.
AGACCCAGCGTCCGGGGGTGTGCAATGCGCTTGAGACCCTGCTGGTGCATCGCGATATCGCCGAAAGCTTCATCCCGCGGATCGGCGATGCCCTGAAAGCGCTCAAGGTCGAAATCCGTGGTGACGAGACCGTCAGAGCCATATTGAAAGATGCTATCCCTGCCACCGAGGACGACTGGAATGCGGAGTACCTGGAGCTGATCCTGGCAATCAAGGTTGTTGACGGGATCGATGAAGCTATCGACCATATCAACCGCTATGGCTCGCTGCACACCGAAGCAATCATCACCAACGAATACTCCAACGCCCAGAGGTTCATCCGAGAAGTCAACTCCAGCACGGTGCTTGTGAACGCTTCGACCCGTTTTGCCGACGGCGGGCAACTGGGCCTCGGTGCCGAGATCGGTATCTCCACTACCAAACTTCACTCATTCGGGCCTATGGGACTTGAAGACCTGACGACGACGAAGTTCATCGTCTACGGAAACGGCCAGATAAGGGAATGAGGTGATGCGCCTTTTCCGCAATCTCTACGTAAGTCTTCAGGTGCACTTGTGCGGCGTAGCGCTGTTTATGCCCTTTTGGGTACTACGCCTCCGCGCGCCCCTTCGACAGCCTTGATCTTGCGAAAAAATCGCATCACTGCATCAGCGGTGTTTTTCTTATGAAACTTGGAATACTTGGCGGTACATTTAATCCGGTTCACATCGCTCATCTCCGCATAGCCGAAGAGGTGCGGGAGCGCCTCGCACTCGACCGGATCATCTTCATACCTGCCGCAACCCCGCCCCACAAGCAGCTTGACGGAGAGATCTCCTTTGCCGATCGAAAGACGATGGTTGAACTGGCGATTGCCGGCAATCAATCGTTCACGGTTTCCGACATCGAAGAGCAGAGAGGGGGCAGGTCCTACTCGGTGGATACGCTCCGCGAACTGTACAGGCTCTATCCTGACGACGATCTTTACTTCATCATAGGAAGCGATTCATTTCTTGAAATATCATCCTGGTACAGCTCTGCCGACCTGTTCAGCCTTGCCAATATCGTTGTGGTCGAGCGGCCCGAAGCTATCGTCAAAGAGCTGACTGCACCTCTTCCCCTTGCCATAAGAGATGAATTCTGCTATGGTTCCGACAAAATACGCCTGACCCACCGGTCGGGCTTTTCAGTTTTTTATCTTCCGGGGACCCCCCTCCCGATCTCCTCAAGCGATATACGCAGAGCCGTCAGAGAAGGCCGCTCAATCCGTTATCTGGTTCCTGAAAAGGTTGCCGGATACATTTCAGATAAAAGGATTTATTTAAATGACCGTTAGACCAACAATTTCTACTGATGACCGCGCCGTGAAGTGTGCCGCTCTCGCCCTGGACAAAAAGGCATACAATGTAAAAGTACTTGATATCAGGGGGATTTCTACCATCGCCGATTACCTGGTGCTGGCCACCGGGACCTCGGACAAGCAGGTAATTGCAATAGCCGACTCGATCCGCACCGGCCTCAAGAAGTACGGCAAAGCCATAGATGTGGAAGGGGCAAAAGAAGGAAAGTGGATCGTCATCGATTACGGTGATGTCATCGTCCACGTCTTTCTGGAAGATTTGCGCAGCTACTACAACCTTGATGAACTCTGGGGAGCTGCCCGATTGACGGGAATTCCGTCCGAGTACCTGTGGGAAGGGAAAGGGGCGTGAAGCTTCGCCTGCTCTGGGTCGGCAAGACTCAGGAAGCATGGGTCAAAGCAGGGATCGATGAGTATGCCGGTCGGGTAAAGCGTTACTCGCCTTTTGAAATCACCGAAATAAAGGAAGAGAAGGGTGTGCTGCCGGAGCTGATGAAGCAGCGCGAATCGGAGCGGATCGAAAAGCTCCTGCCGAAAAACGGTCGCCTGATCCTGCTGGACGAACTGGGCGAACAGTTCACCTCTCCGGCCTTTGCCGGGCTGATCGGAACATACCGTGACAATGGCACTCCTGAACTCACCTTTGCCATCGGCGGCGCCTACGGCTTCTCCGATGCGCTGCGCTCCAGCGCCAACAGAATCATCGCTCTTTCGAAGATGACCTTCACCCACCAGATGGTCCGCCCCTTCTTCCTGGAACAGCTCTATCGCGGCTTCACCATCCTGAACAATGAAGGGTATCATCATTGACATACACCCTGTAGCGCCAACAGTACCGATCGCCAGTTGAGCAGTACCTGCATTCGTCTTCCGGAACTGTTTCTGCAATTCCAGGGCTCATTCGCTACAGCCGATAAACTCGCTGCGCTCAGACAGTATCGGCTGCTTAACGCTTCATTTCGCCAGGAATTGCAACGAAACAGCTCCAATGACTCATTCCGGCACTACTCATCTGCCGAATAATGCTATGCTGTGACGGCGAGAGCCGGATCGAACGGAAACAGCCGGGGCTCATCGCCGCCAATGCGGCTGCGGTCATATATACCGGATAATCTGTGCCGGTCAGAGAACAATTACCTGCGCCCCGAAGCAGAGGCGTTGCAGTGAGAGCCGGCTCTCGCCGGCACCTCTCATCTGACGAATAAAAGACTGGAGAGATACATGTCCAAGAAACCCCTTCTTCTGATGATCCTCGACGGTTGGGGAATAAACCCCGACTCCGCAAACAACGCCGTAACACTGGCAGACACCCCGAATCTCGACGCTCTCATCGCAAAGTATCCGCATACGCAGATCCGGACCTCCGGCATGGCGGTAGGGCTTCCTGAAGGGCAGATGGGGAACTCCGAAGTCGGACACCTCAACCTGGGTGCCGGCCGGGTCGTTTACCAGGACCTCACCCGCATCAGCAAGGCAATAACCGACGGGGACTTCTTCACGAACCAGGTCCTCCGTGACTGCATGACCAGGACCAAAGCCTCGGGAGGCGCCCTGCACCTCTCCGGACTGCTCTCCGACGGTGGCGTCCACTCCCACAATACACACCTGTACGGACTGCTGGAGATGGCCCGCAAGGAAGGACTGAACGAAGTCTACATCCACTGCCTGTTGGACGGTCGCGATACTCCCCCTCAGAGCGGCGCCGTCTATCTGCAGGAGCTGGAAACCGAAATTGCCCGCATCGGCACCGGCAGGATCGCCACGGTCATGGGACGCTACTATGCCATGGACCGGGACAACCGCTGGGACAGGGTGGAGAAGGCCTACCGCGCCATAGTATCGGGCAAGGGAGAGTGCCGGGCATCCGCAGCCGAAGCTATCGAACAGAGCTATGCCGCTGGTGTGCACGACGAATTCGTCGTCCCCTGCGTCATCTGCGCTGACGGGGCGCCGGTAGGCAGAGTGCAGGACGGGGACGGCTTCATCTTCTTCAACTTCCGCTCCGACCGGGCACGGGAGATCACCAGGGCCCTTGCGCTTGACGACTTCGACGGCTTCGATCGCGGCAAAAGGCCTCATCTTGCATCCTACGTCTGCATGACTGAATACGATGCCACCTTTGGCCTCCCGATCGCCTTCAAGCAGGAAGCCCTGACCAACATTTTCGGCGACATTCTGGCCAAGGCCGGCAAAAGCCAACTCCGGATTGCCGAAACGGAGAAATACGCCCATGTCACCTTCTTCTTCAACGGCGGCGTAGAAGAGCCGTTCGAAGGCGAACACCGTGCCCTGATACCCTCCCCGAAGGAGGTGGCGACTTACGACCAGAAACCGGAGATGAGCGCCTACCCGGTCACTGACGAGCTGCTGAAGCGGATCGACGAGGACAAGTATGACGTCATCATTCTGAACTTTGCCAATTGCGACATGGTCGGACACACCGGGATCCTGCCGGCGGCCATCAAGGCTGTGGAGGCGGTCGATTCCTGTGTCGGCAGGATAACCGCAAAAATTCTCGAGAAAAGCGGTGCAGTCATTATCACCGCCGACCACGGCAATGCCGAGCAGATGGCAGACGACAACGGCGGGCCGTTCACTGCGCACACATGCAACCCGGTCCCGCTGGTCCTGGTGGATGAAGCGAGAAAAGGTGCAACCCTGCGCGAAGGTGGCCGGCTTGCAGATATCGCCCCGACCATGCTGGATATTCTGGGTCTGCCGAAACCGATGGAGATGACCGGGGAGAGCCTGATCGGCTAAGAACGGCACCAGATAAAAAACAATACTCATACGCCCTGCGGCAGCCTGCCGCAGGGCGTTTTTCTTTCGCCGCCCTTCCCTGTTGACATTGGTCGTCTTCAGTAGTAATGTGAGAGCGTTTTTATGTGATGGAGTGAATGATGACGATGATGCGCTCTTGAGGGTAAAATTCAAGCCACTTTTCCGGTAACAGCCGGTGAAGTGGCTTTATGCGTCTTTGGAAACATGCCACAAACATGAAAAGTTACTTATATATAAGAAACCTCAAAGCTCCTTATACAAGGAATCGACTCCCTATACATGGAACAAGTTCCTTATATAGGGATACCGCTATAAACGAGTTGGGGCACTAAATGAAAATGAAAAATCTGATTACACCCATCACCATTTCTTTCCTTCTTGCGGCGACAACCTCGCTCGCAGCAGATTCTCTGGTCCTCTCCGACAAATCCTATGGACTTGTCACATTCGGCGGCAAATTGAAAGCAATAGAGAAAAAAATCGGAGAAAAAGCAAAAGGCGAGACAGACGATAAAGGATGCGACTTTATATCTTTCAAGAAGTATCCGGAAATCAAATTTATGGTCGAAGATGGCATCGTCACCAGGGCAGACGCTCTCTCTCCGCAAATACAAAACAAGCTCCAAATCAGAATCGGAACATCCATAGAGGAAGTGAAGCGAAGATATCCGGCTGTAGAAGTCAAGGCGCATAAATACGATGACACTGGCCGTTACCTGATTTTCAAATCCAAGGACGGCAAGCGCGCAATCCTTTTTGAAGAAGGTGGTGGCAAAGTTACTGATACAAGGGCAGGTGTGGAGCCTTCGGTGGAGTATGTGGAAGGTTGCCTGTGATTTCTGAAAAGCCTTATCGGGCAGCTTCTGCGTGCAGTTTGAGACCCAGTGCCGCAACGATTTTGAGAATTGTATCGAAGCCCGGAATCCTTTCACCTGAAAGCGCCTTGTAAAGGCTTTCGCGGGAGAGACCGGCGTCGCGTGCAACTTGGGACATCCCTTTTGCACGCGCGATGTCACCAAGCGCCTTGGCGATGAAAGCGGCATCACCATTAGCCTCTTCGAGACAAGCTTCAAGATAGGCTGCCATTTCTTCCGGAGATCGGAGATGCTCGGCGACATCATAGCGACTGGTAGCGGTTTTTGGCATTTTCAACTCCTAGAGATTGCTGGCAAGGCGTATTGCAACCTTGATATCAGCGGTTTGACTACTCTTGTCGCCACCGGCCAAGAGAATAATCAGTTCGTTGCCGCGTTTTATGAAGTACACCCGGTAACCGGGGCCGTAGTTGATCCGCAGTTCTGAGATACCTTCACCGATCGGTTTGACATCCCCTGCGTTTCCGGAGGCAAGGCGTTCAATCCTTACCAAGACGCGAGCCTTTGCCTGAACGTCGCGAAGGTTATCGATCCATTTGGCAAACAGGTCGGTTTTGCGAATTTCTACCATAACCATACTGTATCCTCGTGGCTACACATTGTCAAATAGTAAGTTAATTTGTAGAGAAGATTCTGTGACCACTTCCTCCATGGCGAGCGGTACGGAAAATCCGGAACTGGTCAAAGGCTTTCTTGAGCTGCTGCCGATCATGGATATCGAGGCGCGTTATGTCATCTTCAAGCCTCTGTCCGCAATCGGCCAAGCGGATACTCCTGTGTCCGTCACTCTCTTTGTCACGCCGGATCAGCTTTCCGCCTGCGTCATACTCGCAAACTACGATCAGGCAAGATCCGATGCGGTCATCATTCCCCACCTGGCGGCCTGCCAGGTCGCCGGGATCATGTCGTATCAGGAAGGGGCTTCCGACTCCCCGCGCTGCCTCGTCGGCATGACCGACATCACGGCCCGGAAGTGCCTGAAAAGCTCCCTGGGGGACAACCACCTCTCGTTCACCATCCCCTGGAAAAGATTACGGGAGATGGAAGAGAACGTCCCGGGGAGTTTTCTGGGAGGAGATACCTGGAACAGCCTTATTTCTTGACAACTTGGCACCGTAATTGAATGCAAACAAAGGAAAGATGACTTGTTCCGGAGAAGAGTAATGCCCAGATTTATCCTTTTTCTGTTGACCATAACCCTCAGCCTGGCCGCAACCGTTGCATTTGCCGAGCGTAAGTCGCCCGTGGACGGCGGGGTGCTGACCTCAAGCCCGGGGCTGAGACTCGACCCGTTCGGCAGCGGCAGGATGGTCATGCATAGCGGATGGGACATCGCTGTTCCGTCGGGAACATCTGTCTATCCGACCCAGGAGGGGACCGTCTATTTTGCGGGGGTCTACAAGGGGTATGGCAACCTGGTGGCTGTCGAGCATGGCAAAGGGTATATCTCCCTGTACGGCCACAACTCCGAGATTCTCGTAAAACCCGGGATGCATGTTACCACGAAGACCGTTATCGCACTCTCCGGAAGCACCGGTAGATCGACCGGGCCCCATGTCCACTATGAAGTCAGACAGCTCCCCGCCTCCTACCAGAAAAAACGCGAAGCCGAGCTCACTGCACAGCTGAAAGAGAACATCTCAAGCCGGATTGACAGCTTCGTAGAGAATTTTGCTACCGGAAAGGGTGGACCGGAACAGGAAATGACATTTCTCCCGTCGGATATTGATCATTGAGCTCAGAGATTACACTCCTGTTGAAAATTCCCAGCAGTTCATTATCGAGGAGTCCGGACAGCCCGGACAGAATAGCTGTCGCGTCACCAATCGTATTTCCCTTCCTGTAAGGCCGGTCGCTGGTAAGGGCATCGAACACATCAGCAATTGCCGCAATCCGGGCTTCAAGAGGGATCGCCTTGCCTGACAGCCCTGCCGGATAGCCGCTCCCGTCCTCCCTCTCGTGATGATACAGGATCACGTTTACCACCGCCTCAGGCAGATTGGCCTCACGGGCAACCTGCGTTCCCCAGTCAGGATGCTGCTTGATTATCTCGAACTCTTCCACTGTAAGCTTTCCGGGAAAATTCAGAACCTCCTCAGGCACACCGATTTTGCCGCAGTCGTGGAGGATACATCCATGGCGGATACAGGTAACCAGCGGCTCCTCAATCCCTGCCGCACGGGCAAGCCGCTCCGCGTAATCGGCAACCCTGTCGCAGTGCCCCCGGGTATAAGGATCTTTCAGTTCGACTGCATGGGCGAGAGATCTGTAACGCGATTCATCCCGGCTCCGCATGGAGGTCAGGATGTCATACCTTGCAATCCCCTCTTCCACCAGGCTCAGCAGCTCTTCGTTATCCCACGGTTTCGTAATGAACCGGAACGCCTCACTGTGATTGATGGCAGATATGGCAACTCCGAGGTTCGCATAGGCAGTCATCATGATCCTGACCGTATCCGGGGAGATCTTTCTCATCTTGCCGAGAAATTCTATCCCGGTCATTCCCGGCATCTGGTTATCAGAGACAACGACCCATACTTTCTCTTTTTTTGCCAGTTCAAGCGCTTCGGAAGGGGAGCTGCAGTAGACACAGCTGTGCCCGGTATCCCCGAATATCCGCTGAAAAGCGGTGAGAACCCAAGGTTCATCATCAACGAACATGACCGTAGCAACTTTTTTTTCAATTGGTTCATTCATGCTGTTCATCTCGCTTCAGCCCTCCGCAGAAAGGACATCTTACCCACTCCTCTTCCATCGGGAGTTTACAGGTATGGCAGTAGTTGCTTCTGAATGTTCCGCAATACGGGCAGAATACATATTTGGGATCGATCAGCCGTTCACAGCCGACACACGTCCGCTCGTTTCCTGTCTGGGGTCCAAGCACCCGAATCAGCTCGTCAAGTGTCGTAAGACCCGCCTTGACCTTTGCCACTCCATCCTCGACCAGGGTGCGCATCCCCTCTGTCCTGGCAAGCTGCAAAAGCTCGCTTTCCCGGTATCCGCTACTTATAATCTGCCGGTAGTCATTGGTCATGACAAACAGTTCAAAAATGCCGACCCTGCCTGAATAGCCGCTGTTGTTGCACTTCTCGCACCCTTTCCCTTTTCCGACCGTCTCTCCGAGAACTCCGGGTGAAACCTTGAGCGCCTGGAGCAGTTCAGGGTCCGGATGTACCTGCGTAATACAGTCAGGACAGATCCTTCTGACAAGTCTCTGGGCGATTATCCCCTGAAGGGCGGACGCGATGATGTACGGCTTTATCTCCATATCCATCAGCCTGGTGATTGAGGCAACAGAGCTGTTGGTATGCAGGGTGGTAAAGACAAGATGCCCGGTCAGCGCCGCCTTGAATGCTACATCAGCCGTCTCGAAATCCCTCATCTCGCCAACCAGGATAATATCGGGATCCTGCCTCAAGGTCGAGCGGAGTATCTGGGCAAAAGTAAGCCCGATCTTCTCCCGCACGGCAACCTGGGTGGCCTCTTCGAGAAAATACTCTACCGGCTCTTCTATCGTCTCGAAATTCTTGCTCGGATCCATGATCGAGGCAAGAATCGAGTAGAGCATGGTTGTCTTGCCGCTGCCGGTCGGACCGGTGCTGATGATTACCCCTTGCGGTCTCGCCGCCATCAGCTGGAGTCTCTTGAGATCTGCCGGCATGACACCCAGATCGCTCAAACCTTTGATGGCCGCGCTCTTGTCAAGTATGCGCAGGACAACCTTTTCTCCGTTGATAGTGGGAAGACAGGAGACCCGCATATCGACAATCCTGACCCCCGCCTTGACAGTGATCCTGCCGTCCTGCGGGCGCCTGCGCTCTGCTATGTCCATCTTTGCCAGTATCTTCAACCTTGAGACAACTGCCGAATGGAGGTCGGCAGGAACCTTGATCTTACTGTGCAGCATCCCGTCAACACGGTAGCGTATCAGTGTAAACTTTGTCTTCGGCTCGATATGGATATCGCTGGCCCGGTACCTCACCGCTTCGGAAAGAATTGCATTCACTATCCTGATGACCGGCGGAACCCCCGAAGAGCCGATAAGTTCGGCGATATTGAGCTCGCCCTCGTCATCCTCGATAACGATATCTATCTCATCCAGCGGCTCGTACTCATCCAGATCATCGGCTTCATAGCCAAGGTCCTGGTCACGCTCGCCATAAAAAGCCTTCAGCTGCGAAAGGATCTCGGAACTGGCAGCAAGAAGCGGAATCACCTTCAGACCCGTCATTACGGAGATGTTGTCATACTTGAAGATATCGGACGGATCAGCCATGGCAATGGTCAGCTGATTGCCGTCAAGCCTGAGCGGAAGTATCCTGTTCTTTTCACAAAGCTCTCTGGGGAGAAATTTTACCGCTGCCGACTGAAGCTGCGCTTCCCTCAGATCGATATACTCGACCTTCAGGTTATCCTGCATCGCCTTCAAGATCCGGCTTTCCGAGGCTATGCCAAGCCTGACGATGACGTCACTGAGAAACTCGGACGGTTTTTTCTCCTGGAACGCCCTCTCCAGCTCTTCTGCCCTCAAGACCCCCTCTTCAAGCAGGATCTTCCCCATAACGCCGCGATTTTCGTCAAAAACTCCGGAATACCCCTTTATTTTCTGCTGCTGGCTCCGGGTAAGCTCTTTCAGCCGGCGGTTTTCATGCAGGAGGACATACTGCTGAAGGGCCAGACTGACCGTCAAACGGAGGTCCTCATCGTTCCACGGTTTTGTGATGAATTTATAGACCGCGCCTTCCTTTACCGCACCCATGATGGAGTTCACGTCCGCATGGCCGGTCAGCATTATCCGGATAGTCTCCGGCCAGCGCTCCCTGACGGTCTTGAGCAGCTCGGCGCCGCTCATGCCGGGCATGCGGTGATCTGAGAGGATCAGGTTGACCGGTTCACTCTCCATGATCGTGAGCGCCTTTGCCGCAGAATTTACCGTGATGATCACGTAATTCTCATCACTGAAAATCCGCCGCATCGCCGCGAGCACCCCCTCTTCATCATCTACAAAAAGAAGCGAGAACTTGCGATCACTCCCCCCTTGCGGTTCCCGGGGGAGCTCTTCCTGCTCACCTTTGCCGGCAGCGCTGAAGAGTCCTGCGTATCGTGACATCTGTTAAACTCCCTCTTGTGATAGCAGCGGAAACTCCATGGTAAAAAGAGCCCCGCCGCCCGGAGCATCTCCGACTGAAATGCTTCCGCCGCAGTTTTTCACTATATCGTAGACAACCGCCAGTCCCATGCCTGTTCCTGCGCCAACATCCCTGGTCGAAAAGAACGGGTCGAAGATCCTGCTTCGGAGCTCTTCCGAAACCCCGCTGCCGTTGTCCGCGACAGAGAAAACGACTTTTCCCGGCGAGCGGAAAGATCCTAGCTTAAGCACCAGACTTGAAGGGACCGCCTGGACAGCGTTCTGGATCAAGTTCACCAGAGCTTGGCAAAAAAGGGCTCCATTCCCGGCGACAGGTGGAGTATCGACAAGATCACATTGGACTGTTGCGTCAACCGGAAGCTGTGCTCTCATGACCGAAAGAGTCCTTTCGACCTCCAGTCGCAGGTCGAAGGTTGCACCATATGCTTCATCGACATGCGAGACACCCTTGAGATCGGCGACAATCTTCCTGACACGCTCCGCGCCCGCAAGACTCTGATCAAGAAGATCCCAGACATCGCCCTTTACCATCTCCAGTTTCAGCTCCCTGGCCTTCAGATCAGCGGCTTCATTCAGCTGCCCGGCGGAAGCCGGCTGGAGCCGGTACCAGTCGAGCATCTCCAGCAGCCTGCCGACATATTTCCTGAGTGTGGCAAGATTACTGTTGATAAAGCCGATAGGGTTGTTTATCTCATGGGCAACACCTGCGGCAAGCTGTCCGATCGAAGCGAGCTTCTCCTGCTGCAGCAGCCTGGCATGCGCTCTCCCCAGCTCTTCCGTCCGCTCCCTGACCTTTACCTCAAGATTCTGGGCAAGCTCTCTGTACCTGGTTTCGGAAGCGGACAGCTCGAGATTCTTTGACAACAGCTCATCATAGGTCGTTGTGACCAGCGATGTATGCATTTCGGCGGTCATCATCCTTTTCAGATTATTGTGCATCACAACCGAGATCGCCGAACGGAGTATTCCTGCTACCGCGTCCAGCGCGTCATCACCCTCTCTTCCCCGCACCAGGAGGTGCCCGACCCTTTCTCCCTCCAGGGAAAGCGGCATTCTGATCTCGCGCCCTGCAGCCGCACTGTTTTGCGTCCCTTCGGAGCAGACTGCAGAGCCATCCTCCAGCTTTATCAGAACCTGTAGTACCCCGGCGTTCAGGGCTTCATGGAGCAGTCCCCTGACCTCAAGGCTCTGGAACAGGGCCGGCAGATCATGTTCCTGCCCGACAAGATACTCTATCTGCTCACTGTGCCGGTTCATGCCTGATCTCCATCAGAACCCCTGAGCCGGCAGAGTTGATCGACAAAAGCATCTTTTGCAAGCCCGTGGAGAGCTGCGAGACCGAACTTTTCATCAAGATGTTCATACACCTGCCCTGTGATCGCGGCAAAAGTCTCCACCACTCCGTCTCCTTTCAGCGCAGAGCTGAAGAGAACCGGCAGACCGGAACTGCTCCAGAGCCTGTCGATTTCTGCAGCTTCGATTATCTCCTTTAGATCGCGCTTGTTGAACTGGATGACCAGCGGCACTGCCTCGATATCGATCCCGACCAGGGAGAGATTCTGCTCAAGATTTTCGAAGCTGGTGGCATTGTTCATCTGCTCCTTTATCTGTGAGTCTGCCACAAAGACGACTCCGTCCGCACGCTGCAGGACAGCCTTCCTGGTGGCGTCATGCTTCACCTGGCCGGGTACCGTGAAGACCTTTACCTTGATTTTCAGCCCGCTCGGGGCAACTAGAAAAAACGGGAGAAGATCGAAGAATATCGTCCGGTCGTCCACCGTATCGAGCACCATGAGGTCTCCCCGGTCATCCTTTGCCAGGAGCTCATGAAGGGTCAGCAGATTGGTTGTCTTGCCGGACATGGCAGGCCCGTAATAGACCAGCTTCAAAACCATTCTGTTTTCCGACTGGCTGTATTCGATCATTTCGGCAGGCTCTGGCTTCCCAGAGTGACCTTCAGGGCAGCAAGCTCTCTTTTCAGCTCGTCAAGCTCTTTTTCCAGCTCCCTGTTCTGATGATGCAGTGCAAAACTCTCGACAGCCTTGGCAACAGTCTGCCTCAGCTCTTCATCGCTCCAGGGTTTCGAGACGAACTTGTAGATCTGCCCCTCGTTGATGGCAGAAACGACTGATGATGTGTCGGCATAGCCTGACAGCACCATCCGGACGGTATCCGGATACCTTTCGCAGACCTGCCGCAGGAACTCCACGCCGTTCATCCCCGGCATCCGGTAGTCCGATATCACAACCTGTATATCCGGATTCGCCGCAAAGAGAGCAAGCCCCTCTTCTCCCGATGCAGCCGTAAGGATCTCATACTCGTCATCCATGAAGATCCTCTCCAGCGCGCGGAGGACATTCCGTTCGTCATCGACACAGAGGAGCTTTATATTTTCTCCCATAACATCCCTCATATGAAATTCGGATTAAAAAGCTCCAAAAATAAAAATCCCTCTATCTTCTTGTAACAGAAAATAGAGGGATGTCCATAACGGTTGTAATCAGGTTTTCCGATTTCAAATCAAGGATGGTATCAAGTCGGCGAGGATTGAGGCGACTAAAGCGTACATCAGTAAGCTGCAGGAGCCGAAGACGAGCCAACGAAGATAGCGCCTTGATCTGGAATCGGGATCAGTGGGTCAGCTCGCCCCCTTGCGCCGGGAAATTCATCGCAGACTTCGCTTTTTCTATCTCCTCCATCTCCTTCAGCCTCTCGCCGATCCAGAAATGGATATTCCGGGCCGATTCGTAGTTCAGGATCACCCCGCTGTCGATGAAGCGGACCATGCTGCTTCCCAGGTTCTCAGGCTCTTCTGCAGTGACTCCGCCGATTGTTCCGTTGGGATTGATCTCGTGTCTGATCTCCGCGGGAAGCGGCGGGCGCTCCAGATAGAAGTTCATCACCAGCTCACCGCGCGGGGATATCCCGCCATGGGCTCCGTTCACATAGACCGGATTGTAGGCATAGTTAAAGATGTATTTGAAGGTTAATTCCGGTTTCTTGCTCTCTGACATTTTCATTTCTCCTTACGTAATATCTATTAGCGTTATTCGTAGGGGCGAGTCATGACTCGCCCAATCGGGCGACGCATGCGTCGCCCCTACACCGGGGTTTGTCAGCGCGTTCATCGCGTGAGCAAATGCCGTATTATGCAACTTTAATAACAATCTTCCCGAAATGCCGGTCCTCTTCCATCATCCGGTGCGCGTCGACGACCTCATCGAGCGTGAAGACCTTTTCAATGATCGGCACGATAGTCCGGTCGGCGAATTTCGGCAGGGCGGTCCTGGTGAATTCGGCCACGATATCCCCCTTGTCCTTGACCGGACGGGAACGGAGCACGGAGCCGATGATCTGCTGGCGCTTCACCATCATCAGGGCCAGATTCAGCTCGGCCTTGATCCCGCTGATGACACCGATGATTACGAGCCTGCCGGCATAACCGAGCGAATTCATGTTCGGGGCAAGATACTTCGCGCCGACATGGTCGAGGATGACATCGACACCCTTCTTGCTCGTGAACTCCTTCACCGCCTCGGCGAAATCAGGCGTTTCCTTGAAGTTGATCACCAGATCGACCCCCATCCCCTTGACCCGGTCGATCTTGTCCGGAGCTGCGGTCACGATGATCTTCGTATTCGGCACCAGCGCCTTGCAGAGCTGGACTCCGGCCATGTTGACCCCGCCGCCGCCGCCGTGGATGATGACCGTGTTGTTGTCCTTCAGCCCGCCGATCATGAAGATATTGAGAAAGGCCGTGATGTAGGATTCACAGACGCAGGCAGCCTCCTCGAAGCTCATGCTGGCCGGAATCGGCATCAGGTGGTTCGCGTAGCCGACTGCGTACTCGGCATACGAACCGCCGCCGACCAGGGTCATGACCCGATCGCCGACCTTCCAGCCGCTAACGCCGGCGCCCAGCTCTTCGATGATCCCGGCCACCTCAAGCCCGAGGATCTCGGAATCGCCCGAAGGAGGAGGATAGTTCCCCATCCGCTGGACCAGATCAGGGCGGTTGACCGTAGTCGCATGCACCTTCAGCAGCACCTGTCCCTCTTTGGGTGCAGGCTTTTCGGCCTCCCCGATCTTCATCACTTCGACGCCGCCAAATCCTTCCATCAGAACCGCTTTCATCTGAAATCCCCCCATGCTGTTGGATATAGTCTGCATAACCGCTGAAACATCCGATTTTGATACACCGTAGCGCCAGGCCTGTCAACTCGGAAGTGTATCTTGCTTTTGGTGGAGGTATCTCCCTCTACCCTTCCGAGGATAATTGTGCTTAAATTGATAAATGTTCAATTGGGCAGGCGAACCTCGAACTACGACTTGGGTAACGGCGGGACTGAAATGAAGAAATTTATATTTATGAGCATTGTGCTGGTTCTGTCCGTCTGCAGCTGGGCAGGAGCCGAATCGTCGGTATGGAAGGCTCAGAAGGACAAGTCCGTCATCTATCTGGGCGGCACCTGCCATCTTCTGCGTGAGTCGGATTATCCTCTGCCGCCGGAATTCGAGCAGGCGTACCGGGCATCTTCCATCCTGGTCTTCGAGACCGACATCGGCAAAATGCTGGAACCGTCAACGCAGCAGAAGCTGCTGACAAAAGCCAGGTATGCCGACGCCAGCACTGTTGACAAGCATTTGTCAGCCCGGACATATGGCGAGCTTAAAGCGTATAGCGAAGCCAACGGCATTCCGCTGGAGGCGTTAAGTCAGCTCAGGCCGTCACTGCTGATGGTAACCCTGACAGTCATGAAACTCAATAAACTTGGCTTCAGCAGCCTTGGTGTTGACCGGTTCTTCTATGAATTGGCTAACAGGGATAAGAAAGTAGTCGAGGGACTTGAGACGGTTGACGAGCAGATCGATTACGTGGTCACGATGGCGGATGGCAATGAAGACGAATTCGTCTCCTATTCGCTCATGGAGATGAAGACCCTCAGCCAGCAGTTCGAAATTCTGGCTAATGCATGGCGAAAGGGTGACGCCGGGAAACTGGACGAGCTGATGGCCGCAGAACTCAAAACCCGCCAGCCGAAGCTCTACAAGAGACTGATGACGGATCGTAACAGGAATTGGCTCCCCTTGATAGAGTCCTATCAGAAGACGCTGCAGACAAGATTCATCCTGGTCGGAGTCGGGCATCTGGTGGGGACGGACGGTATAATCGAGGATCTCAAGAAGAAGGGGTACAAGGTCGAGAAACTCTGAGGTCTGCTTCGACCGGTCACTGCTGGATGTTGACCGTCAGCCCGGCCTTACGAGCGCTCTCCACGAGCTGAAAGTACTGGGCCTTCATGTCATTGAACTGTGCCTGCAAAGACTTCTGCTCGGCGAAGAGCTTGTCCTGTTCGGACCTTTTGACAGCAGGGCTCTTCCGCTGGTCGGCAATTTCCACGATCCGACTCCTGACGGCTTCCATGGCCGCCTCCCGCTCTGCCAGCTCCTTTTGCCACTGTTCAGACGTTTTTCCGTCGTAGATTCCGTTATCTCCATCGCCACCGGGGGTAGCCTGCAGCGTTGCTTCCGGAGCTTTGGCGGAAGGGACCTGTGAGGGGGGCTCCTCTTCCGGGGCAGAATTCATCTCTTCCTTTCTCAAGGTCTTGCGAATCTTTTCCGGGACCGTCCCCAAGTCTTCAGTGAAGTGCATCGTCCCCTGCTCATCCGTCCAGGTATAGGTTTCGGCAGATGCCGACGAAAAAGAAACTGCCAGAATGAACGCAAAAAATATCACATTAAATCGTATCATGATCATAACCTCCGGATTTCATTTATTCTAATTCAGGTTTCACTGCTGCAAAGAGAATCCTCCGGAACGTGAAGAGGATCGGTCCGGCCGGCATCGCTTGTGTCAACAGTTCCCGGTATTTTTGCAGGAAAGGTTCATGGAGCTCCTGCGGCAGCCTCTCGAAGTACGGAACCAGCGTCGTCCCTTTTGTCCACTCTGCAATTGCCGACGCTTCCGGCAGATAGGTCGGATAGACCTTCTCCATGACCGTAAAGTCGGCAGCGCCGCTGCCATGAAGCAGCTGGGCATATTGATCAATCTCCAGGACGGGCGAATGCCGGACCCACCCTTTGAGCGCCGCCTTGAAAGGGTCCTGCGATGCCGCAGCAATGATGCAGGTATGCGAGGGGTGACGATGGTTGGATGGAATCTGGACGGCAAGCTGCCCGCCCGGTTTTATGAGCTTCCACAACCGCGGGAGCAGCGCGGCATGATCGTCTACCCAGTGAAGAACCGCATGGGAAAAGAGGAGATCCCACTCTCCGGATATAGTTTCGACACTCCCCTGAAGGAGCTTGACCTTATCGGAGCAGCGCTCTTTCGCCTTTGCCAGCATCTCGGCCGAGCTGTCGACTCCGGTGACACTGCTCCGCGGGAGCCTTTCCGATAGTTCAAGGGCAAGTTCACCGGTTCCGCACCCGAGATCAAGCACCGAAAGAGCGGGCCGAACCTTTATCAGGCCATAGAGGTCATTGAAAGGTGCCAACCGCTCCGTCTTGAACTTGTGGTACTGCTCAGGATTCCAAGACATGAATACTCCTCATATTTCAGGTTGCAGTTCCGAGAGAACGGAGCCTATTATGCCCCAAAACTGCTGAATTGAGAAGTGAAGATGATTGAACTGGTTACCTATATCGGAGTGGGAGTTGTCGCAGGGCTTTTGGCAGGGCTGCTCGGGGTTGGCGGCGGAATCGTGATCGTCCCGATGCTGACGTTCACCTTTGCGCTTCAGCATCTTCAGCAGGAGAATATCCAGCATCTGGCACTCGGGACATCGCTTGCGACCATCGTCTTTACGTCAATCGCCAGCTTTCGGGCTCACCATGCAAAGGGTGCGGTGAACTGGCCTGTCGTAAAGCAGATCACTCCGGGGATACTGGTCGGGACGTTCTCCGGCTCGTGGATCGCGGCACATCTCAGCGGAAACTTTCTCAAGGGATTTTTCGTTCTGTTCACGTTCTTCGTCGCCTGGCAGATGCTGTCAAATGTTGCCCCGAAGGCGTCAAGGCTGGTGCCGGGCAGGGTCGGCCTTTTCGGTACCGGGACCTTTATCGGCTGCATCTCCAGCCTGGTCGGGATCGGCGGCGGAAGCATGTCTGTCCCTTTCCTCATCTGGTGCAATCTGCAGGCACGGGTCGCCATCGGCACATCCGCAGCGATCGGTTTCCCTATTGCATTTTCAGGAGCGCTCGGCTTCCTGGTAAACGGATGGAACGCTCCCGGCCTGCCGCCATACAGCATCGGCTATATCTATCTTCCGGCACTTGCCGGAATCGCAACCACCAGCTACCTTACCGCTCCGCTCGGCGCAAAGCTGGCCCACAACCTGCCGGTATCGAAGCTGAAAAAAGGGTTCGCAGTCCTGCTCATCGCTACCGGGATAAAGATGCTCTGTGGGCTTTTGTGAAGACCTGCGTTCCGGGTGTAAGACCTGGGGGTGGGGCTGAAGCGGAATGTCGCAGTTCACCGCTGGCAGAATGCCTCAAACTGCTGCGCCGGAAGACCTGTGCCGGGGACTGAAATAAACCTGTAAACCAAAAACGTAGGCATGGAGCGGAAGCCGCACCCCAAGGTCTTACGTACTGAGGACTTTGCCATGATCTCCGCAGACCGGACAAGCCGGATTCCGTCTGACTGCCACTTCCCTGAACTTCAGTGAAGCGGAATCATAGGTCAGGAGAGACACCCTCAAGCATAAGATGTCTGGCGTAACGCTCCTGCTGATCAACGGTCAACATTTGGACCCCAAAAAAAAAGGGGGAGATTTTCTCTCCCCCCATTAATCGTTATTTGCCTGCTTATCTGGCTGGTACGGCATCAAGGACTAACGGAGTCAGGAGGTTTCTCAACTTCTTGCGCGCACCCTCTTCGATCTGCCGGACCCTCTCTCTTGAAATTGAAAAATGCTCGGCAATCTCCTGAAGCGTCTCAGGATCTTCGGCCCCGACACGATGCTCGATGATATAGCGCTCTTTGTCGTTAAGCTTCTCCATTGCCCTGGCAACCTCTTTCTGAAGTATAACCGCCTCCTGATGATCTGAAAGCAGCTCCTCCTGGCTACGGCGCCCGTCAGCCAGAGAGTCGAGCATGGAAAGTCCGCTTCCTGCTTCCAGCTCCGCATCCAGGGAGCAGTCGCCTCTCATCCTCTGATCCATCTCTCTGACTTCAGACTCCTTTACATCCAGGACGATCGCTGCCTCCTGAAGGTTGTCATGTCCGAGCATACTCTTGATGGCGCTCTTTGCCTGGTTCAACTTGAAAAACAGCTTCTTCTGGGCCTGCGTAGTACCGATTTTGAGCAGGCTCCAGTTGGATACTATGAAGTTCTGCACATATGCCCTGATCCACCAGACCGCATAGGAAATAAGCCTGACCCCCTTGTAAGGGTTGAACTTCCTGACTGCCATCATCAGGCCGATATTCCCCTCCTGGACAAGATCGAGCATCTTCATGCCGTAAGCCCGGTATTCGGAGCAGATTTTGACCACAAATCTGAGGTTGGATGTTATCAGCAGATGAGCTGCCGCAAGGTCCTTTTCTTCATAAAAACTTACCGCAAGCCTCTTCTCCTCTTCTGCATCAAGAAGTGGAAACCTGCGAATCTCGGCAAGATACAGGGTGAAGCTATCGGCTACAATCGGTAGATTCAATGTCATTGCTGCTTTACCTCCGTACATAACCACTAAAAAAAATTAGCACTCCATCTACCGGAGTGCTAACAATATAACATCGCTTTTCTTAAGTTTCAAGAGGTTGGATTATTTTTTCTCGTACATCAACACGGTCATTTCAGGCCTTTTCGGGGCATATGCAAAAGTAATGCGTGTCCCCTGACCCTGCCAGCGATACGTGACCATATGCGGGGCGCCGGTCCGGTCGATAAGCCCGTCGCCATAGAGTTTCTTCTGTTTTTCCAGTAGTTTTTCGATTCCGTTCTTGGAGACATACTTCGGGTCCATCGTTACTGAAACCGCTACCAGCTTGTTTTCGGCAAAGGCAAAGGTACGCTGCCTGATTTCCTTTGAAGGATTGACCTGCTTGTAGATATCCTGATTCCCGAGCTTTGCCATCTTCCCTTTGGGATAAGCCTTGGTAACGCTCTTGATGCCCGCTCCCCATGGCTGCTTCCCGTAACCATCGAAGAGAGGAGCGGCCCATACAGATAGGGCGGACAGAAGGAGGAGCGCAAGAAACATCAGACTGATCTTTTTCATGAAGTCTCCGAACAAAAATTGATGAGCCGTAATACATTACGACCTAATCTCATTCCTGTCAAGCAGGGTTAACGGCCTGTCGAAATGCTTGCCCTGCACGTCAATTATATGCTAAATCTTCGGGTAGAGTTGAATGCCGATCATGGAGGTCTTGGCTATGGATATAAGAGTTCTCCCCCTTCCCGAGGAAAAGAGAAAGAAACGGTTTACCGACGAGACTCAGCTCGGCTTCGGAAAGATTTTTACCGACAGGATGTTCATTGCAGAGTGGAAGTCCGGACAGGGCTGGGTTGACGCGAGGATTGAGCCCTATGCCCCCTTTACTCTCGACCCGGCATGCCTTGTGTTCCATTATGCCCAGGAGATCTTCGAAGGGCTTAAGGCATACAAATGGAAAGACGGCTCAATTGCCCTCTTTCGTCCTGAGATGAATGCCCGCAGATTCAACCTTTCGGCAGACAGGATGTGTATGCCAGACGTGCCTGAAGAACTTTTCCTGGAAGGCATCGAGAAGCTGGTAAACCTGGAGCGCGAGTGGATACCATCCTCGGCCGGGACTTCGCTTTACATCCGGCCGACAATGATAGCTGTCGAGCCGGTGCTTGGCGTAAAACCTTCCGACCACTTCTATTTCTACGTGATTCTTTGCCCGGTCGGAGCCTACTATGCCGGTGGTTTCAATCCTGTTAAGATCATGGTCGAGGATAAATTTGTGCGTGCTGTCCCAGGCGGGACCGGTGAGGCAAAGACTGGCGGCAACTACGCCAGCTCCCTGAAAGCCGGTCTTGAAGCAAAAAAGAAGGGTTTCGATCAAGTCCTCTGGCTGGACGGGGTCGAGCGTCGCTACATAGAAGAGGTCGGCGCCATGAACATGTTCTTCGCCTACGGGAACAAGGTTGTGACCGCACCTTTGGAGGGATCGATCCTGAACGGGGTCACCCGCAATTCGGTGCTCAGTCTCGCAGCAGACTTGGGCTTCAGTGTAGATGAGAGCAAGATAGATATCGATACAATCATGGCCGATGTCAGAAACGGTAACATCACCGAGGCATTCGGAAGCGGTACTGCCGCAGTCATAACCCCGGTCGGCGCACTCTGCTTCAAGGATGAGAACTGCACAATCGGGAACGGCGTGGTAGGGAGACTCACTCAAAAGCTCTACGACACACTGACCGGGATCCAGACAGGAAGCATTCCCGACAAATTTGGATGGGTAAAAAAGCTCTAGTGCTATGAAACTCAAGGAAGAAGAGACAAACAGGCTTTGCAGGACCTGCCGGAAAAAATGCAAGCAGCAGTCCACTGCACTTGTTGCATCATGCCCGCAGTACGCTCCGCTGCCGCTTGATCTGCGAACAACCTGGAAGCAGCAGGAACTCCCGTTATGGGGGAAGACGAAATAGCACCATTAAGAAACACGCCAATAATAACCGATCCCGACAGATGCAGCGGCTGCGGTCGCTGCATCTCGGCCTGCCCTGAAAGGCTCTATACCTTTGAAAGCAAAAACAACCGGAAGTACGCTCTGAACCAATCCCCCGAGAAATGCACCTTGTGCGGCAGGTGCGTCAAAGCCTGCCCTCTCGGCATCATTGATTCATAAGGAGCTTTTTTCCCATAATCCCTTGACTCTTTTAACCTTGGCTATCCTCACCTTTTTCTCGTCAGCGACAATTTTCCCGTCTTTTATCACAATTTTCTTTTCAGCCTTTGCCATCATGATATCGCCGGATCTCTCTCTCGAAGCACTTGCTGCAAGCTTCTGGTGGTAATTGTAGGAGATCTGCTCGACGCTCATCCCGTCAGCCTTCAGCTCCCTTATGGCAGAGTTGCCGATCACCTGCAGTTCGCTGCAGCCTGCAAGAACCGTTATGGAAAGTATGATCAGGATATATCTTAGCATTTCATCCTCCTTTTACCGCTCTCTTAACTATCCTTGTTACCAGATGCGTGCCCACACCTTCTGATAGCTAACAGCCTGTAATTGCAGCTGTTTTAAGGCTGACAACAACAGTCGGGATGATCGGAGTCTGAACAGTAAAAAGCGAATGAGTCCTAAGCCTGTTAAATCATTGAGCAGATCAAGACTGAACACCTGTTCAAAGATTGCACAGACAGTTATTTAAGAGGCCCTCCTTGACAGCAACGGGGTAAGTACCTATCTTTTTAGAAGTATTGGAGGAGATCATGCCGAGACCGGAAAAGATGACCATAAAAACTCAGGAAGCACTCTCTGCCGCTGTCCAAGAAGCAAGCCGGCACAGGAACGGAGCCATTGAACCGGAGCATCTGCTCCTGGCCCTGCTTGACCAGGAAGGCGGACTGGTAAAGCCGCTTCTGCAGAAGGTCGGAGCAGATCCGGCCTCTGTGAGAGCCAGGGTTGTAGAGTCCATCGGCAGGCTTTCACAGGTGAGCGGTGACAGCAGTCAGCCTCACCTCTCTTCGGAAACGAGCCGGCTTCTGGAAAATGCCGAGCGGGAAGCTGACGGGATGAAGGATCAGTTCATCTCCACCGAGCATATTCTGATGGGGTTTCTTTCTCTAAAAGGTGGGACCGCCCCACGGATCCTCATAGAGAGCGGTGTCAGCCGTGAATCGCTGTTAAAGGCCCTGGCTGACCTCCGTGGTAATGACCGGGTGACCGACCAGAATCCTGAAGATAAATATCAGGCATTGGACAAGTATGCCCGGGACCTGACCGAACTTGCGCGCAAAGGAAAGCTGGACCCGGTCATAGGAAGGGATGACGAGATCCGGCGGGTTATCCAGGTTCTTTCACGCAGAACCAAGAACAACCCGGTACTTATCGGAGAGCCCGGAGTCGGAAAGACCGCCATTGTTGAAGGGCTGGCTGGGAGGATCATTGCCGGCGATGTCCCCGAGACCCTCAAGAACAGACGTCTTGTCGCCCTTGATATGGGAGCTCTGGTCGCAGGGGCAAAGTACCGGGGTGAGTTTGAAGAGCGGCTTAAAGCGGTCATAAAAGAGGTCGAGAAATCCGAAGGAGAGATCATCCTCTTCATAGACGAGCTTCACACCCTGGTGGGCGCAGGTGCGGCTGAAGGGGCGATGGATGCCTCGAACATGCTCAAACCTGCACTGGCACGTGGAGAGCTCCACTGTATCGGAGCGACCACCCTGAACGAATACCGGAAGCATATCGAAAAGGATGCGGCTCTAGAGCGCCGTTTTCAGCAGGTCTATGCAGGGGAGCCCGGAGTAGAGGATACGATAGCCATTCTGCGCGGGCTCAAGGAAAGGTATGAGAACTTTCACGGTGTCAGGATCAAGGACAGCGCCATCATTGCTGCAGCGACACTCTCTGACCGGTATATCACGGACCGCTTCCTCCCCGACAAGGCGATCGACCTGATAGACGAGGCAGCGTCCCGCCTGCGGATCGAGATCGACTCGCTGCCGACAGAGATCGATGAAGTCGATCGCCGGATCATACAGCTTGAGATTGAAAAACAGGCGCTTCTCAGGGAAAATGACAGCCATTCGAAAGAGCGCCTGAAAAAGCTGGCGGATGAACTCGAAGAGCTGAAAAGCCGCTCCGCCTCCCTGAAAGCCCTCTGGAAAAGCGAGAAAGAGCTTCACAATCGAATCAGCACCATGAAGAAATCTCTTGAAGAGAAGAGAGAGGAGGCGAAAAAGAGCGAGCGGAGCGGAGATCTTGCCAAAACCGCCGAGATCCGCTACGGGGATATCCCGCTGATCGAAAAGCAGATAGAAGAAGGCCAACAGGAGCTTCTGAAGCGCCACCAGGAGGGGAGAATGCTCCCGGAAGAGGTTGATGCTGAAATGATCGCCGAGATCGTTGCCAAATGGACCGGCATCCCTGTCAACAGGATGATCGAGAGCGAATCGGAAAAACTTGTAAAAATGGAGGAGAGGCTGAGGAAAAGGGTCGTCGGGCAGGATGAAGCGCTGCACCTCGTGGCAAATGCCATCCGGCGTGCCAGATCCGGACTTTCCGATCCCAACCGTCCCACCGGCTCTTTCATTTTCCTGGGTCCGACCGGCGTCGGAAAGACCGAGACTGCCAGGGCCCTTGCAGAGCTTCTCTTTGACAATGATCAGGCGATTGTCCGGATCGACATGAGCGAATATCAGGAGAAACATACCGTTTCCCGGTTGATCGGTGCTCCGCCCGGATATATCGGTTACGAAGAGGGGGGGCAGCTGACCGAGGCTGTCAGGAGAAGGCCTTACAGCATCGTGCTCTTTGATGAGATCGAAAAGGGGCATCCGGAGGTATTCAACGTTCTACTTCAGGTACTTGACGACGGCAGGCTTACGGATGGCCAGGGCAGAACCGTCGACTTCAGGAACTGTGTCATCATCATGACCAGCAATGTAGGATCACACTGGATACAGCAGTACGGGACAACCGATTATGCGAAGATGCGCAGCATGGTTCTCGAAGCTTTGAAAGAGAGCTTCAAGCCCGAATTCCTCAACAGGATCGACGAAACCGTTATCTATCACCAGCTGGAAATCCCGCAGATCAGGGAGATTGCTTCGATACAGCTTAAAGATCTGGTTAAAAGGGCTGCAGAAAGACGGCTGGCCCTGGAATTCACCGATAAGGCCTGTGAATATGTCGCACTGCAGGGGTATGATCCCGTGTACGGGGCAAGACCCCTCAGAAGGGCGATTCAACGGCTAGTTCAGGACCCGCTTGCGCTGATGATACTGGAAGGGAGATTTGCTGAAGGGGAGAAGATTATGGTCGATCTGGCAGATGATGGTCAGGGGATCAAGATAGTGCCGGTGTAAAACAAGTACCTTGGAACATCTAAAACCAACCCCCCTCAGTCCCCCTTTATGCCCGGAGGGTACTTGTCATGGGGGAAGTTTTAAGCCTCCCTTGATAAGGGGAGGTTTGGAGGGGTTTGATGCGAAAGATTAAGAATTACGCAGTACAAGTCACTCCGATTTCACTTTTTCTCCCGGCTGTCCAGCATGAACTGGAAAAGATTACGGCACATCTGAAGACGTTTCAGGTAGATTTTTCGTGGAGTCGGTTCAAGCGCTTCAATCCGGCTCTTCAGAGCGTCACACTTTTCAAGCGTTTTTTTCAGCTCCTCGATCGTCAGGTCAGCCGCATTATCGGTCTGACCGCAGACCTTCTCAAAATCGGACTTCCACGACTCGTCAGCAGCATATGCACAATTCCGGATTGAAGCCGGTTGCGCAAAGAATCCGGATAGAACTGAAAGTGAAATAAACAGACCAAGGACAGACTTTTTCACGACTACTCCCTCATATCCGGGTGGCATCGCTTGCACTCATCCATCGGAAATGCTACCGAAAGATGGCAGACACCACAGTAATTCCCCTTCAGAATCTCGGCCATTGAGAAATGAGTCCCCTTCTTCTTGATATTGAAGAGGTCGGGATGGCAGTTATCACAATCCAGCCAGGCAGCATGAGCCTTGTGAGGGAATTTTGCCGGGGGGATGATGGACATCTCCGCCTCCAGCAAGAGCTCTTTCTCAAAGTTCATATCCTGAGACTTTTTCTTCAGATACGTCTGCGGCTTTATCGCTCCGTTTGAAATACCGGCCGACCAGTTGACGCCGTTCCCTGCCATAGTCATAGGGAGTGCGGTCTTGAGCATGAATTCATCAAATCTCTTATCGCTATAGCCTACTTCACCGTTATGGCACTTGTCGCAGTTTCCGTTGTGCCGAAAAGCGATCTTGCCATTATGGCAGGCGCCACAGAATTTCCCGCTCCTGTTACCCCTCTCGGTGATTTCCGTGGCATTCCGCTTCATCAAAAAATCCAGCTCACCATGACATACACGGCAGGTGAATTTTGCACGATGCAGCCAGTGAGAAAAATTTACCGGCTGCTGCCCGTTTGCCTCAGAAGTCCTGTCGATAAGGATATTGCCAAACTCCTCCCTGGGCGGCAGCGGGGGTAGATTGAAATTTGCAGAAGCTTCAACAGTAAAGAGTATTACCAGAATAACCGGAATCAATAAATGCTTCATAAAACGCGTAATCCCCCTTGAAAGCCGTAAGAACAAAACCATCAACCGACAGCTTTTTTCAGCTCTTATACCTGTTTTGTGTGGCACCTTCTGCAGTCACTCTGCGGGAAAGCAACCTTGCCGTGACATGCTCCGCAATATTTCCCTGCAAAAAGATCGATCATACTGTACTTCTCTACACCCTTCTTGACTCCTACAAATATATCCGGATGACAGACCTCGCAGCCGTTCCAGACAGTATGTTTCTTGTGAGAAAATATTATTTCCGGAACCCCTTCGACCTTGGCACCAATAGCGAAATCCTTCTGGTTCGCCATAGGCGGCCGCTTGGTAGAAAGTCCCTCGATATAGTCTATCAGCTTTATTACTCCGCTCTCTTCAGCCTGCTCCCAGTTTATACCGTTGCCTCCCCGCTCCTTCGGCATATTGTCGGCAAAAGCCCTGAAAGCCTTTTCACGTTGTTCATGCCTCGCGTCTCTCTCCGGGCCAGTTTTCTCCTGGCTGTGGCAGCGAAGACATCTCTTCATATCATCTTTGTCAAATTTGTCACTGCATGCGGCAAAGAGCGGTTCTCCGCCATTGAATGATGATTTCCCGTTATGGCAGGCACCGCAGTAATACCCCTTCATATTATCAGCTGCCCTGATTCCGCCTTCGTTTGCTTTCATCGAGAAACCGACATCAACATGGCAGACCCGGCAGGTGAATGCTTTACGGTGTACCCAATGCTCGAAAAGGACAGGGTTGACCCCGGCTTTCAGAGAGTTGGTGTCCAACACGACATTCCCGTAGTCCTGCTCAAGAACTTTTTTCTTCTTCACTCCACCGGCTGAAAAAGCAATCCCGGCAAAACCGAGGATGATGATAGTAATTACAAAGATACGCTTCATAGTGATCCCCCGCAAAAGATAAAATGAACGGGCATTATCTTAACTTAAGGATGAATTGTCAATGTAATACAATTAATTCAATTAATTAAATCAAGTGCACTTAGTCATTTCCTCTTGCGTCAGGAGTGCTGTCGAAGTAATAATCGTTTACTGACATGTCCGTGAAAAAACTGATTATAAACGCCGACGATTTCGGCATCTCCAGCCCTGTGAACAGGGCAGTGGTCAAGGGGTGGGCAGACGGGGTACTGACCTCCGCCTCTCTTATGGTGACCGGTGAGGCCTTCATCGAAGCTACAGAGCTTGCAAGGCAGAATCCGGCTCTCCAGGTAGGCCTGCATCTGACGCTTGTGCAGGGGCGTTCTGCCTTGAGGCATGAAGGTTTCCCGTCATTGACCGACCCTTTGGGGAACTTACCTGAAGACCCCGTGTTCGCAGGGATGCGGATGTTCTTCCTGAAACCCCTTCGGAAGCAGCTGGAAAGGGAGATAGAAGCTCAGATCGTCAGATTTCTGGAGACCGGGCTGCCGCTTACCCATATCGATGGCCATCTCAATAT